>JAJZGN010000037.1 GCA_021798435.1 bacterium
CCTGCGGACCTTCGGAGCGGTCCGCCCCGATGGCTCGACGCGGGCGCGAATGGGCCGCGAAGCCATCCGGGGTTCGTTCTTCGGGCAGTCGGCCTTCGCGACCTACGCGCTGGCCAGCGAGCGCCAGGCGCTCAGGGTGGGTGACGAAATCCCTCTCCAGCTGTTCGCCGCCACCACCTGTGGCATGGTCACCGGAGTCGGGGCTGTTCTCCAGGTCCTCCCGGTCGGCCCGGGGCGCAGCCTGGCGGTGATGGGGACGGGCACGGTGGGGCTGGCGGCGGTCATGGCCGCCCGGGCGGCGGGAGCGAGCATCATCGTGGCCGTCGACCAGAATGGGTCGCGGCTGGAGCACGCGAGGGCGCTCGGGGCGACCCATCTCGTCGACACCGGCTCCACTCCAGGTCTGGCCGAGACCCTGCGCGCCATCAGCGAGGGCGGGTGCGATGCGATTCTCGACACCACTGGCTCGGGCGAACTGCAGCTGGCCGCGGTACAGGCCCTCGCGGCGCTCGGCCAGCTGGGAGTGGCCGGTGGGGGCGGAGAGCCTGGTGTGCCCCTCGGGTCACTCATGGTGGGCGGCAAGTCCGTCCGAGGGATCATCCAGGGAGACTCCTCGGGGACCCTGGGGCTCCAGCGGCTTCTCAAGTTGCACAAGGCAGGGAGCTTTCCCTTCGAGCGCCTGGTGCGCCACTATCCCTTCGAAAAGGTCAATGAGGCGATCGAGCAATCGCTGGGTGGCGATACCGTCAAGCCGGTTCTGCTGTTCCCCAGCGGATAGCGGACTTGGAGCGCACGGTGGTCCCGGCCAATCGCGTCCCGGCGCTCTTCCAGATCCCTTTCAATTGGCGCCCGGCGCGCAACCGGCCCGAAGGACTCGTCGGCGCCCTTTAATGGCCCTTTGCCCACCGGGCTCGACCGGCTGCGGCCCGGACCTTGCCCAAAGCTGCCGGTCCAGAAACCACAGTGCGCCTTGGCGGTCAGGGCGTCACCAGTTTCCAGTGTCCCTCGGAGATGACCTCTGTGGTGCCATCCGCGACCCTGATCGCCGTCTCATCATCGATGAGGTAGGACGGCTGCGGCATCTTGGCGGCCCACTTCTCCGCCTCGGCCATGCAGTTGTCGGGAAGCATCTCGTGGTCGAGGTGCGGAAAGATGGAGAAGTCCACGAGCCCTAGCGTCCTGTCGCCACCTTCGGGAGAGTGCCAGCTTACGAAGTCCTCCCCGATGCTGGGGGTCATCACCATGCTTCCCGCGCTCAGACCCACCCACAGTGAACCGAGGGTCGGCAGGAGGTCTGCCAGCCCCGACCGCCGCATCCAGTGGCAGAGGTAGGCCGCGTCTCCTCCGTTCACCAGCAGGACGTCGGCCGCGCGCAGCTGTGGGACCCACCTGTCCTCGTCGATGCTCGGCAGCGCGGTGAGCTCCAACACCCCGAGGGACTTCCACCCCAGTCCGGTCATCGGGCAGTTGGGCTGATTCCCACTCACAAAGCGCCAGGCGGAAGCAGGGCCGCCCTGGGGCTGCCCGTAGCCTGCGGTGGGGATGCAGAGGGCGCTGGACTCGGCGATCGGCTTGCCGAGGAGGTCGACAAGCGCCCGGTGGATGCTCGGGTTCCGGATTCCCCCTGAGGTGAGCAGGAGTTTCACAGTGGCCGCGTCCTCAGGTGAGCTGGCGCCGCTTCTACACCCCGGTGGGTGGCGCTGGCGTGACCGCCCCCGCGCCCCATGCCAGGGACCGTCGGATCCGGTCCGCATCCCTTTGAATGCCGGGCTCGGTCGACCTGGGGCCCTTTTCGCGCCCGCCGAAGGCACATCCCTAGTCCGCCTGGGCCGCCCTGAGTTTCTTCGCCAGGGACTGAAGCAGCTTCCAGGCGATGACCTCACTCCCCTCCACTAGCGGTCGGAACTCCCAGAAGGTGAGCCCGTAGCAGAGCAGGTCGCTGGCAGCGGTGACCGTCGCCGAACGTCTGCCCTCGTCGATAAGCGCGATCTCACCGAAGTAGTCACCGGCTTGGAGGGGCGGGCGCTGGGCGTCACCGACCACCACCGAGGCCTCTCCGGCGGCCACAACGAAGAAGGCGGCGCCTCCCGACCCCTCCATGACCACCGTCTCGCCTCGCGAGAAGCGGCGTTCCTTGAAGAGCCGGGCCACCTGCTCCAGCTCGCCCCGATCCAGCTCGGAGAACAGCGGCACCTGCTCCAGAAGTTCGATCGGAGCGCCGGCCATCGCCCTCGACCTAGCGCCCTGACCGGGTGACCGCTCGGCACTGCAAAAGATAGAGGGTCCCATCGGCGATGGCCCACTCGATGTCGCGGGCCGG
This sequence comes from bacterium, assembly GCA_021798435.1. GTDB lineage: Bacteria > Chloroflexota > Dormibacteria > Aeolococcales > Bog-877 > JAJYXT01. Next base: position 2,321 of record JAJZGN010000037.1, read on the forward strand.
TCCGTACACCTGCTCACACCGAAGCGCCAGCTCGCTCAGCATATTCAGCTGGCGGTCGTCAAGGCAGAGCCGCTCGACATCGCCGGCCGGGACCGCCTCCTCAACAGTACCGCCGCCCGGGAGGGCGCGGATCGCCACCTGCTTCAACCCGGGAATGCGCTCCAGCGTCCTGCCCTCCCGGTCGACGCGAAAGTGGTCTGGGATCACAGTCCCGGCGACCACGGCCTCGCCGAGCCCCCAGCTGCCTTCGATGACTCGCTCATCCGCTCCGTTCATGGGGTTCTGGGTGAACATGACTCCGGCGACGTCAGGGTTGAGCAGCGACTGCACCACGACTCCCACGCTGGGCCGGGTGAAGAGGCCGACCCGCTGTCGGTAGGTTATCGCGGAGTCCGAGTTGGCCGACCACCAGATGTCCCGCACCGCCGAGGCCAGCTCGGAAGGGGAGGGGACATTGAGGAGGGTGAGGTGTTGCCCAGCGAAGCTGGCCTGGGCGCCGTCCTCGTCCGCGGCAGAGGACCGGACGGCGAGTGGGAGCGGCAGGTGCTCCGCCAACCGCACCACTGTGGAAACCGCCTCCTCCTCCCCGCTGGCCACGGCCTCTACGATCTGGCCGGAGAGGGCGATGCCGGGAGGGACGGGCAGGCCGGCACGGGTGGCCTCGCCCAGCCCCACGGCCTTGGAGCCGAAGACCGTGGGGTCGCGCGCCTCGCCAAGGGGCAGGACCTCGTTCACGCGAGGACAGTCACCTCACCCCGGTCCCCGTCGACCCGCACCCTGGTCCCGTCGGTGATGCGTCGGGTCGCCTCGCGGGTGCCCACGACTCCGGGAATCCCGTACTCGCGAGCCACGATCGCGGAGTGGGAGAGCAGTCCCCCATGGTCGGTCACGATCGCCCCCAGGAGCGGTAGAAGGATGTTGAAGGCCTCGGAGGTCGACTCGGTGACCAGGACGTCCCCCTGGGCGATCCGATTGAACTCCTGGGGCCCCGCCACGCATCGGGCCGGACCCTCGTAGACCCCCTGGCTGGCCGCCAGCCCCCGGAGGAGGAATTCGTCGTGCTCAGCCGTCGAGCCTCCGAAGATCTCGCCCATGGCAAAACCGGCGGCGCGCATGAGGCGAGCCATGGCGGGCGGAAGGCCGGAGGGGTCGGGAGGAGCTGACGGCGGATCCCCCAGGAACGGGGGCGCATCGTCGGGGCCGTGGGTGGTGCGGTACTCCCGGCGCCGCCTCAGTTCGTCCCCCGATGGGCCGTCCGAATTGCTGAGGAGCGAGCACATCTCCTCGAAGCCCGCGTCGATAAGGTCGACGGGGTCGTGGATCCGCCCCCGGGCAGCCAGCCGGCGACCGCCGGCCAGAACCGCCCGGCGCATCAGCCCCGAGGCCCAGATGTCGCTGTAGATCCCGCGCTCGTCCCGCAGCCGGTAGGTCAGCCGCGCCTCTCCCAGCAGCTCGTCGAACTCGGCACGACGCTCCTCGGGGACCCGGTCCCGGACCTCCGAGACCTTCTGGTCGAGGTCCGTTCCCTCCCGGGGCCCGGCCTCCACGGCCAACCGGATCGCTCGCAGCAGGGCGTCGGGCATTTCCAAGGCAAACGGCTCGCAGATGTCGAAGCCGTCCAGGAGCCGGAAGCCGACCAGATCGAGGTAGTCGGAAGCCGCGGCGCCGGCTGGTCCGGGGAGGCCACGCAGCGCCGCCAGCACTCGAGCCGGGTCGTCGCCGGAGCGGAGGAGCTCCCGGGCTGCGGGGTCCGCGGCGAGGGTGGAGGTGAGCCGCTCCAGCTCGGCGGAGCCCCCGGCGGAGACCTCCGCCGAACCGCGGAGCAGACCCAGCAGTTGGGCGGTTGGGAGCCGGGTCCACTCTGCGGCATGCACCAGGAAGTCCCCGGTGGGCAGCATCGCCGCCCCGGTGAAGCTCATGTGCTGGGAGAGCATGGCCGCATGGTGGTCGCGGCAACGGGTCAGGTACGCGACCAGCTCGAGGTCCGAGAGGGCGTCGGGATCCACCGCCTGCAGCTCCCGATCAGTGGCGATTGAGGCGGGCTTCCTGACCTCGTCCCACTCCCGCAGCTGCTCTCGCCAGAGCCGGTTTTGGAACACCTCCTCGGCCCGCTGGAAGCGCGGGGGAATCTCCCCCGCTTCCAGCGGCCGGTGGCGGTTGTAGGCGTAACCGTTGACGTATGCCGCCTCCATGCCGTCGAAGAGCATCCCGTAGTAGCTGGTGAAAGAGCGTGTCCCGGCGCGCATGGAGGCGGGATGGGTCTCCGCCCAATAGCGCGTCGCCGGGCGGGGAAAGTGAACGGGATCCCGACCCCAGGATCCTGGGCCCGGCGGTTCAAAGCGAAGGTCGGTCGTCTCGGAATTCGGCACTCGGTGGGTCCCCTTCGCTTCGACTGAGGTGCTCCTGCGGCACTGGGGCCGGATTATGGGTCCCCGGCGGGAGAATCGCAAGGCGGCCCGGCCTACGGGACGCGCCCCTGACCTTCGTCGGCCTCGTCTGCTCCGCCGGCGTGGTAGGCGCCCTGCGCAAGAGTACGCCTGTCCAGCGGACTCAGAGGAGCTCGGCCTGCGGGCAGAAGCGTTGGCTCAGTTCCCTGAGCGGGCGGCCGCTGCGTCTTGGGGGCCCGGTCGAAGGTGGCAGCGGGACTGGGCGGGAGCGGCGCGGGCGGTCCGCGGTAAGGCCGAAGCCCCGCCATTTCCAATCAGCCCAGGCCCTGGGATCCAGCCACCGTCACGAGGCTTGCGTCTCCGGCTACCCCGAGTGCCTCGTGCTGCCAGCCTGAGGCGCCGAGGTCCTGGAAGGTGGCCGCCGCCGCAGCCGACAGGGGGGCCGCGCCGCCGTCACCGAGGGCGGCGAGCACTCGGGCCCGGTCGAGCTGGGCACGGGCCCGCCAGTACGGGTAGCCCAGCTTCTCAAAGCCCTCGGCCGCACGGGCGAGAAGGGAATCTGCCTCGGGGTATTCCTTGCTTTCCGCCGCGCGGAGGCCGCCCAGCCGGGCCAGCTGGCTGGTCAGGTAGGGCGGTACCAGCCCCGGCGGACGGCTCGCCATCTCCGCGAGCCAGCGGCCGGCCAGCTCGTGAGAGCCGCACCGGAGCGCCGCCTCCACCGCGTCCGTCCAGAGCTGGCGAACCGACTGGTGGCTGATCCCGAGAGCATTGATGTGGGAGGCGAGCACCGGCTCCGCGACTGCCAGCGCGTCCCGCGGCCTGCCCTGCGCCAGCTTGATGCCGCAGTCGATCCCGTCCGCCTCCGCCTTCAGCTGGATCTCGATCCCGGAGGGAAGTGGCATGGCGGCCGAGAGCTGCTGCGCCGCCATCTCGACGTCCCCGCGCCAGAGCGGGATGAACGCCACGCTCAGGAGCAGGATGGCGCGGTCCAGCACCGGGGACAGGTCCGCCAGCAGCTCGGAGGCGAGCTGCTCCGCCTCTCGCCATCTTCCGGTGAGGCCCCAGACCCAGGCCAGGTTGGACACGGCGGTGGGGAGGAGGTCACGAGCACCGGCCCGGCGGGAGAGGGCGGCGGCGGACTCGAAGTGCCCCACGGCTCCTGGGCGGTCGTACTGGGCCTCAAGGTCCCCCACGTTCATGGTCACCCGCGCCTGATCGCGCAGGGACCCATGGGTGGTGAACAGCCGGGCGCACCACTCCAGGTGCAACAGCGCTTCCTCGACCCGACCAAGTACCGCCAGGCCCCACCCTTTCGCCTCGGCCCCCCGGGCCACCGCGAGGGGGACCTGGAAGGCCTGGCCCTCGGCAAGGGCCAGCTCGGCCTCCGCGGCGGCGGACTCCAACTGGCCGGCGGTGAAGAGCAGTGAGGCGAACTCACCATGCAAACGCGCGGACTGTTCGTCGGGGTCGAGCCCCGCTCTCGCCTGTAGAGCTCGCCGGAGGTCCTCGACCGCCTCGTCGGTGCGCCCCTGACGGGTGAGCGCTCGACTCCGGAGGATGGCCAGACTCGTGCCCTGGGGTGAGGTGGGGTCGAGCAGGGCCGCCGGGCTGGCAGCCTCTTCGAGAGCCGCCTCATAGTCGCCACTGTCGGCGGCGGCTTCCGCGGCCTGGATCTGCCAGGTGATCGCATCCCGGCTCTCCGGGGCCAGCCGGCGCGCTCGCTGGTAGGAGCGCTGGGACGACGCCGGGGCCCCCACGGCACGCGCTCTGGCACCGGCCCTCGCGAACGCCTCGGCGGCCGACGCCCGCAGGGAAGCGGCATCATCGCCGGCTGTCGTGGCCTCGAGCGCGGCCTCGAGGTGCATGGCCACCGCCTCGGCCACCTCGAGGCCGGAGTCCGGAAGGGAGCTCTGCAGGTACCCGGCAGCCTCGAGGTGGGCCGCCCGCCGCTCCCCCCGGCCCAGCCGGTCGTAGGCGGCCGACCGCAGCAGACCCTGGGTGAAGACGAACTGGCCCCGGTCGGCGGCCAGCGCGTCGGTCCGGACCGCCAGCACCTCCGCGCGGCGAAGCTCGGCCAGGCTCGCTTCCATATCCGCCTCCGGCATCCCCGCCACCTCCCGAGCCGCCGCCGGCGGGATCGCCCCGGCGAACACCGAGAGCCTGCTCGCCAGCGCTCGCGACCTCGGGCTCAGGGTGTCCAGGCGAGCGGCCAGGAGCGCGGTTAGGGAGGCGGGGACGGGCAGCTCCCCGACCTCTCCGACCAGCGCATAGCGCTCCCCGCGGCGGGCGAGGCTGCCGCGCTCCGCCAGCGCCCGAACGAGCTCCACGGCATACAGGGGGATGCCTTCGGCCGCCCCCACGATCTTGGCGATCGTCGGGGCGGGCAGGCCCGGCACCAGGCCCTCCAGCAGCTCCGACATCTCTTCTGGGGCCAGCGGCTCGAGCGCCAGCGCGGTGGCGGTGGGCCGTCCCGTCCCCCACCCGGGGTGACGTTCGCCGAGCTCGGGGCGGGCCAGGGTGATTATCAGCAGGGGAGCGTTGGCCGACCAGTCCAGGAGCGACTCCACGAATTCGAGGAGTCCGCTGTCCGCCCACTGGCAGTCGTCGATGACCATCACCACCGTGCCGCGCTCTCCGAGCAATTCGAAGATTCGCCGCCAACTGGCGAACAGCTGGGCGCGCTCCACCCCGGCTCCCTCCAGCCCGAGGAGCACAGCCAGCGCCTCCCTGAGTTCGGGAAGTTCACCGGCGGGCAGGGCCAGCGCCGCCAGCCCGCGATCGATCCCGGCTCCCAACCCCTCACGGGATAGGTTCTCCTCGTCCTGCAGCCCGAGGCGGGTTCGCATCATCTCAGCGAGTGGCCAGAAGGCCACGCCGTCGCCGTAGGCCAGGCAGCGCCCGCGGTGCCAGAAGGTGTCCGACTGGAGTCCGTCCAAGTACTTCTCCAGCTCCCAGGTGAGGCGGGACTTGCCCACCCCGGCCTGGCCGGTGATCGAGAGCAGGCGCGCCCGGCGACGGTCGGAGACATCGTGGAACAGGTCCTTGCACCAGGCCAGTTCGCGGGCTCGCCCGACGAAGGGGGCCTCCCAGCTGCCGGAGCGGCCAGCGCCACCACGCCGCGCCAGAACCCTGACTGCCCGCCACAGATCCACCGGCTCGGATATCCCCTTGAGCGAATGAGTCCCCGCGGCCAGGTACTCGAGGCCCGCCTGGCTGACCTCCCGGGTGGCGCCGTCCACGAACACCGTCCCGGGATCGGCCGCCGCCTGCACCCGGCTGGCTAGGTTCACCCGGTCTCCCACCACCAGTCCCTCCCCCGGCCGAGACCAGGTCGCCACGGCACCGGTCACCACTCCCACCCTGGTGCTGAGTCCTGATCTCCCGCGCTGCTCCCCGTAGGCGGCCACCTCGGTCACCAGCTCCAGCCCCGCGCGGACCGCCTGCTCGGCATCGTCCTGCTGGGCGGTGGTGGCCCCCCACACCGCCATCACCGCATCCCCGATGAATTTCTCGACCACCCCGCCGGTTCGGGTGATAACCGTCCGGGCCAGATCGAAGTAACCGCTGAGGAACTCCCGCAGGACCTCGGGGTCCTCGCCCTCGGCGAGGGGCGTGAAGCCCACCAGGTCCGCGAAGAGCACGGTCACCACCCGCCGTCCTGCCGCTTCCTCCTCTCGGACCGGCGGGCTGACGACCTCCTCCTGGGCCCGGGGCGGTTCGGCAGTGAGCGGAGCCCCGCAGGAGCTGCAGAAGCGGGCCTGAGTGCCGGTCAGCTCTCCGCAGACCGGACAGGTCCGTCCCAATTCCACTCCGCACTGGGGACAGAAACGGCTGCTCGCGGGGACGTCCTCCCCGCAGGAGACGCACAGGATCCGACTGGATCCGGCAGCGGCCCCGGGATTGGCAGCGCTCATCCCCCCGAACGGTATCACCGCCTCCGGGGATCGCGCCAGTTCAGCGCCGAAGTCAGGACGGCCACCACCCGATGTCGGTTACACGATCGGAGGGAAAAGCGGCAAGCTCCCGGCGTGGCCGTGCGGTCGACTCCCCGAGGCACACTGCCGTTCGACATGGCGCACCTCCGATCGGGCATGGGACGGCTCCCCTCAGACGCCCCACTCCCACCTTCGCGTGGTCCTTCGTTCCCTTGCCCGGAGGTCCGGACCGCTACGGGTTCCGCCGGCGAGTTCCGGCGGGGGGAGGTCAGGGCGGGCCGGGTTCAGGAGCACTGCTATGGATGCGGGAGACCCGTGACCTGTCAGGTATCCCGTGCGCAGCCGCCTCGTGCCGGGGACGGTCCGTGGCCGGTCCGGGCAGCTCTCACGGATGGCCGCTCTCAGTCGCTCTCGTCACCTTCGAACCCGATGAGCCAGTGGAGACCATAACGGTCGATGACTTGACCGTCGGATGCGCCCCAGGGCCGCTTCTGCAAGTCGTCCACGACCCGGCCACCTTCACTCAGCCGGGCAAACCAGGTGCGCAGAGTAGAGGGAGCAGCCGTACCAAGCAGGGCCAGCATCATGCCTTCCGATCGGAGTGGGCGCTCGTCCCCGGACACGTCAGAGCCGGACAGCGCCACGGGTCCCCCGGTTAGGCCGCCGTGGGCGATGGCATCGGCCGGACCGTCTGACCGGTTGAACTCCGCGAAGGTGTGCAACTGAACTCGACAGCCGAAGACCTCACCGTAGAACGTCAGGGCCTCACGGGCGGTGCCGGGGAAATGCACGTACGGCGTCGGGTCGGCCATAGAACAAATCGTACCCGGAAAGCAGCTGCGCCAAGACGCCGGACTGCCGCAGTCGGGGGACCTCGAGGGGGCGTCGTTGGGGCCCAGTCGAAGTGGGGAAGGGTGGCGCGGGCGGTTTCCGGAGCGGATCGCATAGCTGCGAGGGACGTAGTCCCTCACACTTCGCGCCAAAGGCAAGGTGGGGTGGGCTTCTCCCGTTTACCTGCGGACCACCGCGTCCCGCCTCGGTGACGGCTCCAGGGCCTCCTACCGGCAACTAGCCCACAACCACCTGGAGTGGAAGCTGGGCCGGGTGGTAGGGGTGGGCGACACCGGGTTGTGCTCGAAGGAGAACCGGCGCCACCTGCAGCGGGCCGGGGGCGCTACATCCTGGGCGAGATGCTGCGGGAAAATGACCAGGAGGCACTGGCGGCCCTGTCTCGCCAGGGGCGCCACCTGAAGGTGCGCGACACCTTGGAGACCAAGGACGTTGTGCGGGAGCAAGGCATGATGCGGGTCCGGCCAGTGAGCTGCCGCCACCCCGAAGGGGCCGTTCGGGGCTGAGCGGTCCGCCAGCGGCCCCTCCAGCAGCTTGAGGAGCTGAACGTCCCCGGCGAGCAGCTGACGCCGAGCCCGCGCTCCGAGCCGCTAGGACAGCTGCGAACGAAGCCTGGGAGGGCACGGTCGGTGCGCCGACCCCCCCAGGGTTTGCTGCAGATCGACCGGGGCACGGTGTTCGTCGACCGGCATCTCGACGGCCAGTACCTCCTGCACAGCTCGGTCCCCACCCTGAGCGCCGAGGATCTGGCCTTGGGCCGCCGGCGGCCCCTGGTCGCGCTACCGGCGACTCGGAACCAAGGCCTCGGTGCAGCCGGCGGAGTCCGCCCGAATAGTCAGCTGCCGCCTGGTCAGTTAGGGACCGTCACCGGAGTGATGGCCGCTCTGGAGCACCGCCGGCATGGCGGCGAAGGCCGAGTCCAGCAGCTGCAGGTGGTCCTTCGGCCCGCGGGGAGGACCACGTCGCCACCCAGGCGATAAGCCGCCGCCGGTCCGTGAGGGGAGTGCACCGGGGCGGCCTGAGCCCGGGCCCTCGCGGAGGAGGGGCGGGCTCCAAGCCAGCCCCGACTACCCTCGGATCCGAGGGATCAGCGATGATTTCGGCTCCTGGCGGCGTCTTGGATGACAGGATCGGAACCAGGAGAGGAGGAGACACCATGCAACCGGTCGCATCAGAGGGGCCCCGAATCCTCGGAGCCTTGAGTTCGGCGGACGGGAGGGGGGTGGTGCACCTACAGGAGCGCCTGGCAGCCTCGATCGATGAGGTCTGGTCGGCGATTACCGACCCCAGCCGCCTGGCGCGGTGGCACTCCCAGGTGGCGGGCGACCTGCGCCCGGGAGGGGAGTTTCGGATCTTCGTCGAGGCGGACGACTGGGAGGGCACCGGCCGGGTGGTGCGGTGCGAGCCGCCCCAGCGGCTCTCTGTGACGTCCCGGGAGTCGGAGGAGTCCTGGCGGCGGGGGAGGGGGGCCGCCCCGTTCGATTCGGTCCTTGAGGTTCGGCTGGAGGCGGATGGCGACGGGACCACCATCATGGTGGAGGTACGAGGTCTTCCGCTGGAGGCGCTCGCCGCCTACGGAGCCGGCTGGCAGATCCACGTGGAGAACCTCGCGGGCCACCTGGCGGGGAGGGATCGCGGCGACACCGAGGCGCGATGGGGGGTCCTCATCCCCGCCTACGAGGCACTGGCCGCCGGCCTCGGGTAGGGCCCCATCGACCAGGGCTGGGCGGGGCCGGCGGCTCGGCCAGCGGCGCCTGTCCACCCACCTCTCCCGGGAGATCCGGAACAAAAGGTGCGGGGCGAGGGGGTGGCCCGGCGGCACCAGGGGATGCTGGAAGTCGTCTCCGGGATCGTGGGTCATCCCCAGCCGGCGCATCACCGCCTGGGAGCGGATGTTGCCGACGCTGGTGAATGAGACCACCTCCTCCAGCCCGGCTGATCCGAACCCGAAGTCCAGCGCGGCGGTGGCGGCCTCGGTGGCGAGGCCCTGGCCCCAGGCGCTGCGCCGGAGCCGCCAGCCGATCTCCACAGCGGGGCTGAAGGGGGCTGGGAAGCCGGGGACCGAGAGCCCGGTGAACCCGAGGAGCTGGCCCTCCGCGGCTCCGACCAGTGCCCAGAGACCAAAGCCGTGGGCGGCGAAGCCGGAGTGGATGCGGTCTACCAGCCGGTCGCTCTCCTCCCGGGAGAGGGGCGCGAGGAAGTGCTCCATAACCTCCGGGTCGGCGTTGATCCTGGCGAAGGGCTCCCGGTCCTCCTCCCGAAAGGGCCGCATAGTCAGTCGCGGGGTGCGCAGGACTGGGGGAGGGGCCGCCATCTCCGCCGCAGACTACCAGCCGCGGCTGCGTCCCCCAGGGCAGCTCCCACCTCGATCAGCCCGGACGGATTAGGATCCAAAGGTGCAGGTTCAGCTCTCGGAGAGTCCGTACCCCCTTTCGGCGGAGGAGCTGGAGGCGCATCGCCCCGGCCTCACCGCCCTCTGCTACCGGATGTTGGGCTCCGTCTTCGACGCCGAGGACGCCGTGCAGGAGACCCTGGCCCGGGCCTGGAGAGCGCGGGCCGGCTTCGAGGGGCGGTCCTCCGTCCGCTCCTGGCTCTACCGGATCGCCACCAACATCTGCCTGGATTCGCTGCGCAGCCAGCCCCGCAGGGCCCGTCCGGTGGACCTCGGGCCCTCCTCGCCCCCGGAGATCTCCTACCTCGGCGAGATGATGACCGACTTTCCCTGGGTGCAGCCGGTGCCCGACTCCCTCCTGCTCACCGGCCGGGAGGATCCGGCCGAGATGGTGGTTTACCGGGAGACGGTCCGGCTGGCCTTCATCGCCGCCGTGCAGCAGCTGGTCCCGCTGCAGCGCGCGGTGCTGATCCTCCGCGACGTCCTCGGCTGGCGCTCTCGGGAGATCGCGACCCTTCTGGACTCCTCGGTGCCGGCGGTGAACAGCGCCCTGCAGCGCGCCCGAGCCAAGCTGGCCACCCAGCCCGCCCTGGAGGGCAAGCCCGTCTCGGCGGCGGACCGCCAGCTGGCGGAAAGCTATCTGCGCGCCTTCGAGGCCTACGACATCGACGCCCTGGTCCGGCTCATGCACGACGATGCCGTCCAGATGATGCCTCCCTTCGCCCTCT
>JAJZGN010000243.1 GCA_021798435.1 bacterium
AGGCGGCGGGACCGGCTCGGAGAGGCGGAGGCCAGGGCTCGGCTGGCGGCCCAGCTGCCGGCGGCGGAGCGGCGCCGGCGTGCCACCTGGATCGTGGACAACTCGGGAGGCCTCGAAGCCACCAGAGCCCAGCTCCTCCACCTCTGGGGGGGAGAGCTGGCGGCCCTGAGGCGAAGCCCGTGAAGCCGGTGGCGGAGGGAGCTATGCTGGAGTTCCAGCGGTGGTGAACTCGGGCGATCTCTGGATCAAGGTGCCGGAGCCCTTCTTTGGGGTGGACACGGTGGGCTTCAGCGTCCGCTACCCACTTCAACCGGACTCCGAGCCCCAGGCGGTCGTCCCCTTCGTGGTGGAGGGGGAGGCGCCCCTGATGCGCAAGCTGGCTCGGGCCCTTCAGCTCTTCAGTCAGCGGGAGCGGTACGTTGACCTCCAGAAGCCGGGCGAGGCTTACGGCTGGAGTGACCCGATCCCGCTCTCCGATCAGGTGGTGGTGATGGGATTCCGAGACCTCAGCCTGGCCGCCGATGGGGATCCGGTGCGGGCGCTGCGCGAGCGGCTGGCGAACCAGCTGGTGCCGCTGGCCTTCCCCTTCCTGCGCGACTGCGTCCGGGTGACGGGGCTGAGGCTGGCGGGGCTGATCTCCGTCAAGCTGGTGGCGGGCTCCCTCCCGGAGATGGAGCTCACGCTGCCGTTGGAGAAGATCGGGGTGGGCAACGGCGTGCTCACCCTCGCCGAGCTCTGAGGGCGGGCCTCAGACCTCCCGCCAGTGCAGGCTCAGCACCGCTAGGGCCAGGACCAGGAGGACCCAGCCACCGGCGAAGACGAGATAGGCCGGGGTCGCTCCGGAGGTGGCCGAGAACGGGCTGCCCACCCGGCTCAGCGACGCTGAGGCGAACAGCTTGGGCTGGATCTCGTAGACCGCCGCCCGCCAGAGGCCATCGCTGGGAACCAGGAGGTGGCTCACCGTCCCCACGGCGGAGATCGCGGTGTTGTGGAAGGCCGACCCGAAGGCCCCCGCCACACCAGCCACCCACATGGCCCCGAACACCACCACCGCCACCACCCCGGAGGTCATCGCCGAGAGCCGGGTGCTGAGGGCCAGGGTGAGGGTGAGCAGCACCAGACCCTGTCCGGCCAGCGCGGCCTCCGCTCCCACGGGGTCGGGGGGGGCGTACCCCGTCCCCACCGCCACCAGCCAGAACTCCACCGAGGCGGAGAGAGCGACGTAGGCCAGGAGGGGAAGGGCCAGCCCCAGCCAGCGCCCCAGCAAATACTCCGCCCGGGAGATGGGACGGGCCAGCACCGCCAGGGCGACCCCGGACTCCAGCTCTCCGGCCACGGCCGGGGCTGCCAGGAAGGCGGCGGTCAGCCCCACCACGAAGCTGAACATGAACATCACGAGGAGCAGGAGCTGGGCGGCTGCCAGCTTGGCCAGCTGAGGGGTGAGCAGCTCGCCGCCGAGGTGCAGGTGCGGTATGCGGGAGAACCCCCAGCCGGTGAGGGCGAGGACCAGCGCGGTGAGCAGAAGCAGGGCATGCACCAGGCGGCGCCGCAGCAACTCCTGGGCGGTGAGCCCGGCAATGATCTCGACGGGTCGCCAGTTCACGCCCGCTCCAGGAGCTGCAGAAAGCGGTCCTCCAGGCTCTGCCGCCCCTCGTCCACCTGGTAGACGCGGCCCCCCGCCGCCACGATGGCCGCCACCAGTTCCGGCGTCCGGGAGCTGTCCAGGCCGGGGATGGACACCCACTCCCCGTCGCGCCTCAGCGCGCCGAAACCTGGAAGGCCGTCCCCGGGCAGGTCCCGGCAGCGCACCCGCGGGCCCTCACCGGACAGGAGGTCGGCGAGCGCCCCCTGGGCCAGCACCCGGCCCCGGTCCACGACCGCGACCCGGTCGCACAGCAGCTCGACTTCGGAGAGCAGGTGGGAGTTGAGGAAGACGGTCACCCCCTCCTGGCGCAGCCGGCGGATGAGCTCCCGGACATCGTGGCGCCCCACCGGGTCCAGCGCCGAGGTGGGCTCGTCCAGCACCACCAGGCGGGGAGACCCGAGCAGTGCCACCGCCAGGCCCAGCCGCTGCTGCATCCCCTTGGAGAAGGTGGCCACCTGGTCCTCACCCCGCCCGGCCAGCCCCACCAGCTCGAGGCTCCTGCCGACCTCCTCGGGGAAGCCCGCCTCCGGGAGGCCCCCCAGCCGGCAGTGCAGGGTGAGGACCTCCCGAGCCCGGAGCCAGCCCTGATAGCGGAAGAGCTCGGGGAGATACCCGACCTGGGCTCGCGCCGACCGATCTCCGAGCCGCCGGCCCAGAAGCTGGCCGGTCCCCGAGCTGGGGCGCCCCAGGCCGAGCAGCAGCTTCACGAAGGTGGTCTTGCCGGCGCCGTTGGGGCCGAGGAAGCCGAACACCTCACCGTGGCCCACCTCGAGGTCGAGCCCGTCCAGGGCCAGCCGGCTCCCGTACCGCTTGGTCAGCTGTCGGGTGAGGACCGCCTGCCCTTCAGACTGGGCGCTGGCCCCGGCCGAAGCCATCACCTCAGGGGGTCGGGGAGGCCGATTTCGAGGGTGATGGTGACGGGGAGGCCGACTTGGCCGGTGTGGGCGAGGGGGAGGCGCTCCGGGCGGGTGAGCTGCTGGGAGAGGGCGTCGGCGTCCTGACCACCACCGATGGCTCCGGGCAGCCGAAGGGCACCGACGGAAGGGCGACCGGGGGGGTCGGTGAGGCCGAGGTGCCCGGCGAGGGGGTGGGAGTGGCCTGCAGCACGATGGGGGTGAACCGGGGGCAGGGTGGCGGTGGCGGCAGCGGGGAGGCGCCGATGGACTTGATCACCAGCATCAGGAGGACGACCAGGCCCCCGAGAGATCG
>JAJZGN010000244.1 GCA_021798435.1 bacterium
TCCGCATCTCCGGGCTCCCCGCCGTCGCCCCCCGGGCCCCCTGGCTGACCCCTCTCAGCCAGCGGCGCGGTGGGAGATAGCGATCCCCCGCCGGGCGAGGATCCGGAGCGGCGCCGACTCCGCCACCCGAAGGGCCGCCTCCAGCTCGAGCCCGCACCCTTCCAGGAGGTTTTGGGAGCGCTGAGCCGTGAGCAGGGCCTCGGGGCGGTGGGCGTCCGAATCCAGCACCAGGTGCACGCCCAAGCTGACCGCCACCTTGGCGACATGGCCGTTGGTGAGCCCGTGCAGGCCGGCCGCGCTGATCTCCAGATGGATGCCGTTCTCGCGGGCCGCCTCGGCAGCCTCGTTGGAGATCAGCCCGGGGTGCCCCAGGATGTCGACGTCCGGGCAGCTTGCCGCCGCCAGGTTCAGCCCGGGCTGGGGGAAGTCGCCGAGGGTCTCGCCGTGGACCACCACCAGGAGCGCCCCCAGGGATCGTGCCTTGGCGGCCAACACCGCCACTCGCTCCGGGGCCACCCGGGTTACCTCGACGGCGGGGATGGCGGGGAGGTCGAGCTCCCTCGCCACCTCTTCGCAGGCCGCGACGATCTCCGGCACCCGCCGTTCCACACTGGCCTCGTCGACATGGTCGCTGCACACGTAGGCGCCGTAGCCGTTCTCCAGGCAGCGTCGGGCCATGACCAGGGGCGCGGCGTGTCCATCTGAAATGGTGGTGTGGGTGTGGAAGTCGAAGAGGGGCACCTCTCCAGCTTAGGGGACGGTGCGGGTTCCGATCCGGCTCAGCGCTCCGGCGCCGGCCCACGCCGGGAGGCCGCCAGGGCCAGGATCACGCCATCCCGGAGCCCGCGCTCCGTGACGGTGGCCAGTCCCGCCCCATACCGCTCCATGAGAGCGCGCACGATCACCACACCTCCGGCCATGAGCCGGGCTCGCCGCTCGCCGAGCCCGGACCGCGCCGCCAGCTCCGCGCTGGACAGTTCTCGGGTGAGCAGCGCTGCGCGCGTCAGCTCCAGCCGGCTGACCTCCGTCCATCCCTCGCCGCTCTCGCCCAGGAGCCGCAAGGGGCCGGACTCCGCCCCGGCGGGGCGTCGGCCCAGAAGCACCGGCAGATTGGCGGCGGTCCCCCCGGTCGCCAGCAGTGCTCTTGGACCGTCGGGCGCAGGGGCCGCCTCGAGGGACATCGACGCCAGCGCCTCGGCGTCCGCGAGCTGGCGCGGTGACGGCGGGTCGTCGGCGGAGACCGCTCGGAGCAGCTGCGCCGAGCCCAGCCGGACGCTGGTCGCCAGGTGCGGCCTGGTCCCCTCCCCGACCACCACCTCGGTACTCCCGCCCCCGATGTCCGCCACCAAGGCAGGGGTTCTGGGGGAGACCCGGAAGGCGGTGGCACCAAGGTAGCTGAGGCGGGCCTCAGCCTCACCGGTCAATACCCGCAGGTTTGTCCCGCACCCCTCGCGGACGGCCCGCACCAGCTCCCCGGCGTCCGGGGCCCGCCGGGCGAACTCGGTGGCCACCATCCGCACCTCCTCGGCGCCGTCCGAACTGGCCAATTGGAGCATGTTCGACAGGGTGCCGACGACTTGCTCGATGAGCTCTCGGCCCAACCGTCCCTGGCGCTCAACCTCAGCTCCCAGTCCCGCCATCACCACGGCGTGGCGCCGGTCGGTGAGCCCGGAGTCCGAGGGACTGGCGACCAGGAGGTGGATCGTGTTGGAGCCCACATCGAGCGCCGCCAGCCGCGGACTCAGGGGGCCTCGTCCTCGTCTTCGGTGGGCTCGAGGCGGACCAGCACCTGGCCCTTGGAGTTGACCCGGACGTCAAAGTGGCGGACGTAGACCGCGTCCGAAACCGGAGAGATCCCGGTACGCACGTCGTAGGGCTCGCCGTCCAAAGGGCAGGTGACCACCTCGCCCCGCAGCTGCCCCTCCCCGATCGAGCCGCCACTGGCGCAGGCGTTCTCAAGGGCGTGAAAGACCCCGTCGACGTTGAAGAGCGCGATCTCCACCCCGTCGAGATCCATCACCCGGCCCGTGCCCGGAGGCACGTCACTCACGCTGCAAACCGGCGCAAAGTCAGCCAACGCCCGGATTATGCCGAATCGGGACCCTCCGGGACCGGCGCCCCACCCCTCCGGGCGCGGGGAGGCCCAGGACTGCCATCATCTGGGCATGACCGATGCCGAGCTGACTGCCCTGGTGCGCGGGTCGGTCGAAGCGGGCCCGGGGAGCGACAGCTTGTTGGCGATCCAGCCCCGTCCGGGGGAGGTGGTGGTCCAGGCGCATCCCACCTCCAATTACGTGGCGGTGCTGACCCCAGCGCTGCGCCGCCGCATTGAGGCCGGCCTCCGGGAGTGGCTCCCGGATCTGCGCGAGGTCAGGTTTGATCCCCATCACTGATGGCCAGGAGGAGCTGATGGGGCCGGTGGAGGTGGGCCGGATCCTGGGGGTGAAGCCCCAGGTGGTGGTGAATTGGATCCGGGAGGGGAGGGCGCACCCCAGCGCGGTGGATGCACTCGGGCGCAATCGGTTCACGGCCGAGGACGTCGCCCACCTCCGCGCCGGGCTGGGGCAGCGCCGGAGCCGCCCCGTGCGGGCCGGCTCCGCTCGAGGTGAGCCAGAGGAGGGAGGCGATGCAGGCCAAGGCGGTTGAGACCGAAGTCGGAAAGCTGAGGGCGGATGCGCTCCTGCTCACGCTCTTCCAGGACGAGCCCCTGGGCCCCTCGGCCCAGCTCCTGGACCGGGCCCTGGACGGGCTGCTGACCTCGATGCTGGCCAGCGGGGAGCTGAACGGGAAGTTTCCCGAGCGTCTGCTGGTGCCGACCATGGGGAGGGTGGCCGCA
>JAJZGN010000038.1 GCA_021798435.1 bacterium
CGAAGCGGCGACCTGCATTTCCGGCGCCTGGAGCGCCCCCGGGACTTGCGATGCGGCTGACCGAGCTCAGTGGCCAGGGGGGATGCTCGGCCAAGATCGGGCAGGAGGACCTGGCCGCCATGTTCTCCCGACTGGTGACCCCGGCGGCCGGGCCCCTCCTGGTGTCCGCCGAGGACATGGACGATGCCGCGGTCTACCAGCTCCGGGAGGACCTCGCCCTGGTGGCGACCACCGACTTCTTCCCGCCCCCGGTGGACGATCCGCGGGACTACGGGGCGATCGCCACCGCCAACGCCCTCTCCGACGTGTATGCCATGGGAGGCAATCCACTACTGCTCCTGAACCTCGTGGGCTTCGACCTAGCCGCCCTGGGGCCGGAGACGCTCCGGGAGATCGTGCAGGGGGGCGCAGAGGTGGCCCGGGAGGCGGGCTGCGCTGTGGCCGGTGGGCATTCGATCCGCACCTCCGAGCCGATCTTCGGCTGTGCCGTGGTGGGCACGGTGGATCCTCGAAAGCTGGTCACCAATGCGGGCGCTCGGCCCGGAGACCGACTGCTGCTGACCAAGCCCCTGGGGATGGGGGTGGTCCTCAATGCCCACAAGCAGCAGCGGGTCGCGGCCGAAATCCTGGCGGAGGCGGTCTCCGTGATGCGCCGGCTGAACGAGCGCGCAGCGCGGGCGATGCTGGACGGCGGGGCCAGCGCGGCCACCGACATCACCGGTTTCGGCCTTCTGGGGCATGCCCACAACCTCGCGAACGCCTCCGGGGTGATGGTGCGCCTTGTGGCGGAGAGGTTGCCCGCCCTCGCCGGGGTCCTGGAGCTAATTCGCCAGGGCCTGGTGCCAGGCGGCAGCCGCCGCAATCTGGAGCTGGCGCGGTCCCGGGGCCGGATCGGGGCGGAGGTTGACCCTCTGCTCGTCCAGCTCGCCTGCGACGCTCAGACCAGCGGGGGCCTCCTGATCGCCGCGCCCCCGCCCGGAGCGGACCTCATCCTCTCCGCCGCGGTGGGTGCGGTCGAGGTGGGGGAGGTGCTGCCCCGCCGGGGCGGGGAGCCATCTGTGGAGCTGGTCTAGTCGCGCTGCGCGCTGGCGCGCAGCAGCCGCAGGGTGGCCGCCGCCCGGCGGCGGTTGGCAGCCGGGGTGCCAGACCGCCGACGGGAGCTATCCGTCACTCCCCGAAGCTCGCGGGTGCGGTCTTCAACCATCAGGCGCAGCAAAAGGGGGTTCAGCATCGGATCTCCTCAGAACTACTTATTGCGATTTCGCTGATATGAGTATATCATCTCCTCGACACCAATGAAATGAACTTTGATGGTTACGCGGATCTTGGCGTTGCGGCTGCAGCCGAGCTGGTCAACCACCTGGCTGAGGGCTGGGCCCAGGGAGCGTTGCGGCGCCTGCCGCAGTCCGGGTCTCAGCGGGCGCGCCTGGCCGCGGCCACCGAGGCGGCGATCTGGGGCCGGGGATCGGTGCTGGGCGGAGCCGAGGCGGAGGAGCTGATCCAGCTGGCGGCCAGGCTCAGGCTGGTGTTTGCAAGCCGGTCTGCCGGCGACGCCGACGGGACCGCGCACCTCGTCAACTCTCTGCTGCGCGACTATCGCGCCGCGCCTCAGCTGGCCACTCACGATGGCGAGCCGTGGCACCTTCACTTCCACAGCCAGGACCGGGAGGTGGGCCGGGTCGAGGCCCGGGGCGCAACCTGCGCGGTGGCGCTGGCCACGGTGATCGGGTCCGGGTGGGCGAGCCGCCTCGGGACGTGCGCCGCGGAGCGGTGTGACCTGGTCTTCGTCGACACCTCGCGCAAGGGCAGCCGGCGGTTCTGCTCCCTGCGCTGCCTCAACCGGGACAAGGTGGCGCGCTTCCGCAGCCGCCACCCGGAGGGCGGCCCCGCTTCACAGGAGTCGCCCGCGCCCACGTTTCCCCTCTGACCGGCGGCCCCCTCGATCCGGCCCCTTACTTCGGCATAGGAGGAGCTGTGGTCGCGTTGGGGTTACGGGGAGTGCCCAGCGGCGAGGCGGAACGCTCGGGTGGGCGGCGCCCACCGCGGGAGCTGAGCGGCCCTGCGGATTGGCAGCGCCGACGCCGTCCGGGGGACGCTCGCGGCCGCCGGCCTCAGCGTGGTGACCCTGTGGGTTGAATAGCTCCCGCAGGAGATCCGGTGGGCTGGGTGCCGACGGTCGCCGGCAGCCTGCCCTCCTGCCGCCGGTGTACCTGCCGGCCGTCTGTGGCGGCATATCGTGCCGTCGCCCTCGGCTGCACGGCCCGCGCCGGCTCCTGGAGATGCTCGCCGGCACCGGCGTCGACCTGATCGGCGTCAGCGCTCCGCTGGCTTCCGAGCGGTTCCGGGAGGCCGGGGATCCCTCGGCTCCCGTCGTCCTCAGGGCTCCTGGCTCCCCACCAGATACCCGGGGTCGTCCGCGGCCTGAAACCCCGCCCGGTAGACGGCCTGACGCAGGAGGGCGGAGGACCCCAGGGCGATAGCTCCGCCCAGCCGCTGCAGGAAGGGGCTCCGTCCCCCGGCGAGCACCAGCAGCGCGCCCACCCAGGAGGCTCGCCTGTGGGCTTGGGCGAGGCGGCCCCCGCGTCCCGTCCGGTAAGGCTCCCCGAGCGGTCCCAGCTGGGACTCCATGGCAAGGAAGGCGGCCTGTTCCATCGCCGTCCCGACCAGCACCATCCGGCGGGATGCCACCCTTCCCTCGCCCGGGCCGGCCAGGGAGAGCGCCCCCCCGGCGGCCGCCAGCGAGCTTCCGGAGAAGACAAACGGCAGCAGGTGACGGCCCCCTCGCCAGATGGGGTTGGCGGTGTCGCCCAGGAGCACCGCCGTGTAGTTGGCGAGAATCGGGCCCAGGATGCCCGCCGCTCCCTCCATGGTTCCGGTCACCGCCGCCGGGAGGCCGACCAGATCCGCCGCCTCGGCCATCCCTAGAGCGGTCCCGAATCCGGCCAGCGTCCAGCTCCCAAGGCTCATGGGGGAGGTCGGCCGCAGCACCCTCAGCATGTTGAGGAAGCGGGCCGGACGCCCAAGGTCCGAGATCAGCAGTACCGGGCTCACCACCGCTCCCGCCAGCGCCATCCGGCGAGCGCGCCGGCCCATCCGGTGCTGTCCGTTCCAGCGGGCCAGGATCGAGACCGCGGCCAGGGCACCGGCGGTGCCTCCGGTGAAGAAGTAGAGGGGCACCTCCCAGGTCCAGGCCGGGCGCCGCACGATCGGCAGCCCGTAGTAGGATCGAGGCCGCTCCCGCGGCACCAGCGGCCTCTCCGCGGGCTCCTCGCGCCCCACTACCGCCGCCATCTCAGGGCTCCGGCAAGGCCGCCCACCAGCAGCCAGGCCGCCACCGAGGCCGCTCCCCACATGGTGACCACGTCTCGGCGGCGGTACTCGGGCCGGGGTGGGAGGCCGTACACCTCGGGCCGATCGAGCAGGAGGAAGAAGGCTCCGAATCCCCCCACGCCGTCCGCCTCGTCTGCCCCGTAGAGGTGTGCCTCCTCACCTCCCGGCTGGGCTCGCACCTGCTCCAGTCGGGACCTGGCGGCCTCCCGCAGCTCTTCCACCGGCCCGAACTGGATCGACGCAGTCGGGCAAGCCTTGGCGCAGGCGGGCTGCTCCCCGACCTTGAGCCGGTCGTAGCAGAGGGTGCACTTGAAGGCCCGGCCGTCATCCTCGCGGCGCTCGATCACTCCGAAGGGGCAGGCGACCACGCAGTAGCCACAGCCGTTGCAGACGTCGTCCTGGACCACCACTGTCCCGAACTCCGATCGGAAGATGGCCCCGGTCGGGCACACCTCAAGACAGGCGGCCCGGGTGCAGTGCTTGCAGACGTCGGAGCTCATGAGCCACCTTACCCCGGCCGCGTCGTCCTGGCGGACCCGTTCGACGAAGGCCACGTGGCGCCAGCTGTCGGCGCCCAGCCGGAGCGTGTTGTCGTAAGAGTTGCCGCTCCAGGCTGGTTTGGAGTCGGGTACCCCGTTCCACTCCTTGCAGGCCACCTCGCAGGCCTTGCAACCGATGCAGACCGAACTGTCGGTGAAGAACCCCATCCGGGTTCCCCCGGCCTGCCACAGGGGCAGTGCCACCGGCGGCTGCCGCGGTCCGGTGATCACGAGGGCGGCTGGTCCGCGCGCCGTCCGGGCCGGATGTCGCAGGTGGCAGCCTTGACCTCCTGGATGTGGACGTTGGGGTCCAGGACCAGAGGGAAGAGGTCATTGGCGGAGTCGCCCCGCACCAGCCCGCGGCTGCCCCAGTGGTAGGGAAGCCCTACCTGGTGCACCTGGCGGCCCTGGACCCGAAGCGGGGTGACCCGGGCGGTGACCAGGACCCTGGCCTCGATCGAGGCCCTCGCCGTGACGATGGTCGCCCACCCACCGTGCCGGAGATGCCGCAGTTCGGCCAGCTCAGGGCTGACCTCGCAGAACATCTCCGGTTGGAGCTGGCTCAGCCTGGCCAGGAAGCGGCTCATTCCACCAGCGGTGTGGTGCTCGGTGAGCCGGTAGGTGGTCATCACAAAGGGGAAGCGATCCGCGCCCTCCTCTCCGGCGGTCGGGTGATAGGGGTTGTCGGGACGCAGGAAGCGCTGCCGGGCGGGATTGGCCTCCTGCTCGTACAGGGGATTGCGCGTCGGCGACTCCTGCGGCTCGTAGTGGGTGGGAAAGGGCCCATCCAGCAGCCCGCTGGGGGCGAACAGCCAGCCCCGGCCGTCCGCCTGCATGACGAACGGCCGGTCCCCGGGGAGCGAGTTCTCGGCGGAGGCGCCAGGCGGCGGCTTGTAGGTGGGGGCGCGATCGACCGGGAAGTCGGGAACGTCCGGCCCCGTCCAGCGCCCCTGCTCCGGGTCCCAGGCCAGGTAGCGCTTGCGCTCCGACCAGGGCCGTCCGGAGGGGTCGGCCGAGGCCCGGTTGTACAGCACCCTGCGGTTCATCGGCCAGGCCCAGCCCCACTCCGGCGCCACCCAGCTCTGTTCCCAATGGGGACGGCGCCGGGCGGCCTGGTTCTGGCCGCCGGCGAACGCTCCGCAGTAGATCCAGGTGCCTGAACTGGTGCTGCCGTCGTCGCGCAGCGCCCCCAAACCGGGGAGCTGGCTTCCGTCCGCCGCCACGCCGCTTATCTCCCGGAGCACCGCCTCCGCCTGTGGCTCCTGCTGCTCTCCCTCCAAGGGATACCCCCAGGTGAGATCCAGCAGCGGGCGGTCACGATCCCTGTGTTGCCCCTCCAGCTTGGCGCGGATCCGCCGGCCCAGCCAGTAGGCGAACCAGAGCTCGGACCGCCGGTCCCCGGCTGGATCTATGGCCCGCTGATGCCACTGGAGCAGCCGCTGGGTGTTGGTGAAGCTGCCGTCCTTCTCGGTGTGGGCCGCTGCGGGCAGGAGGAACACCTCGGTGCCGATCTCCTCACTCCGGACCTCGCCGGCCGCCACCTCCGGCGAGTCGTACCAGAAGCTCGCGGTCTCGATCTCGTACAGGTCGCGGACCACCAGCCAGTCCAGGTTGCGCAGCCCCCGGCGGTGCAGCGTGCCATGGGCCGAGCCCACGGCTGGGTTCTCGCCCAGGACGAAGAACCCCTTCACGGTCCCGTCCACCATGCCCAGGGTGCTCTGGTAGGTGGAGTGGTCGCCGGTGAGGCGGGGTAGGTGGTCGAACGCGAATTGGTTGTCGGGGGTGGCGGCATCGCCCCAGTAGGCCTTGAGCAAGGAGACCAGGTAGGCCTTGAGATTGCCCCAGTAGCCGCCGGCGGCACCTCCATGGGGACGGCAGAAGCCGTCCAGGTCGGTCGAGTCCGAGGCCATCGGCATGGGCAGGTAGCCGGGAAGGACGTCGAAGAGGGTGGCGATGTCGGTGGCCCCCTGGATGTTGGCGTGGCCCCGGAGGGCCAGGATGCCACCCCCCGGTCTGCCCATGTTCCCCAAAAGCAGTTGCAGGATCGCCGCGGTGCGGATGTACTGCACCCCCACCGTGTGCTGGGTCCATCCCACCGCGTACACGAAGCAGGTGCTCCGCTCGGGGCCCGAGCTATCGCAGATCAGCTCCGCCAGGCGGCGAAACTGGGCCGCCGGAACGCCGCAGGCCCGCTCCACCATCTCCTCCGTGTACCGGGAGAAGTGCCGGCGCAAGAGCTGGAAGACGCAGTGGGGATCCTCCAGGCTGGGGTCCTCGAAGGGGACCTCGCCAGCCACCACCACACCGTCCCCCTGCGGCGGGGGGGCGGTGCGCTGTCCCGCCGCTGCCCACACCGATCCCCCGCGGTACTGCCAGGTCCGGTTCTCGTACACCCCCTGGTCCTCGTTCCAGCCGGAGAAGAAGCCGTCCAGGTCCTCGGTGTCCAGGAAGCGCTCGTCGATGATGGTGGCGGCGTTGGTGTAGTTGACCATGTAATCGCGAAAGTAGCGCTGCTTCTCCAAGACATAGTGGATCAGCCCGCCCAGGAAGGCGATGTCGCTCCCCGCCCGGAGGGGTATGTGCAGGTCGGCGAGGGCGCTGGTCCGGGTGAACCGTGGGTCGACGTGGACCAGCTTGCCGCCCCGCTTCTGGGCTTCCACCACCCACTGGAAGGCCACCGGGTGGCACTCCGCCATGTTGGAACCCATCACCACTACGCAGTCGGAGTTGACGAGGTCCCCGGGGAAGGTGGTGGCGCCGCCCCTACCGAACGAAGCCCCCAGACCGGGGACGGTGGCGGAGTGTCATATTCGGGCCTGGTTCTCGACCTGGACCACACCGAGACCCACCATCAGCTTGCGCCAGAGGTAGTTCTCCTCGTTGTCGATGGTGGCGCCCCCGAGGCTGGCGATCCCCATAGTGCGTCGAAGGGGGCGGCCCTTTTCGTCTACCTCTTCGAAGGTGGCGTCGCGGGTGGCGATGACCCGGTCGGCGATCATGTCCATGGCCGAGTCCAGGGAGATCTCCTCCCACGAGCTCCCGTGGGGAGGGCGATATTTCACCTTCAGCTCCCGCAGGGGGCTGTTCACCAGCTCCCGGCTGGCGGCTCCCTTGGGGCAGAGGCGGCCGCGGGAGAGCGGGCTGGCCGGGTCGCCCTCGATCTGGGTGACCTCGCCGTCGCGGACGTACACCAGCTGGCCGCACCCCACAGCGCAGTAGGGACAGATCGAGGTGGCCACCCGATCGGCGGTGGCGGTGCGTGCGGTGCGCCCCTCGGTCAGGGTCGAGGTGGCGGTCCTCCCCAGCCCCAGGAGGTCCTTGCCGGTGACCTGCCGCCAGACCGGCCAGCGCCGAGCGTCAAACGGCATCTGAGATCCGCTCCCCGAGCCCGACTTGCACCCCGCCAGAATAGCTCAGGCATCCGCCCGGCAGGGGATAGACTGACCTGCCAATGGGCACATCGCCAGGCGGGACGCACCGCCTCCACTTCACCGAGGTCGGGCCGCGCGACGGGCTGCAGAACCTCGACCGGGATCTGCCGACCGAAACGAAGCTCGCCCTCGTGGAGCGGCTTCTGGACGCCGACGTCGACCTGGTCGAGGTCACGTCCATGGTCTCCCCCCGCTGGGTGCCCAAGATGGCGGACGCAGAGAGGCTGCTGAGCGGCCTGGTGACCGCGCGGGGCCACGGCGTCCTGCGCCGGCTGCGAGTTCTGGTCCCCAACGTCAGGGGGTTGGAGAGGGCCCTGGCCGCCGGGGCGGTCCGGGTCGTCGCCAACCTGGGTGCCACCGAGGGCTTCAACCGGGCCAACCTCCGCCAGGGGGTGGAGGAGACCCTGGCCGAACTGGAGAGGATGGCCGAGCTCGCTCGAGCACAGCGCTGCACCTTCGACGTCGGCATCAGCTGTTCCTTCGGCTGTCCCTTCGAAGGCCGGGTCGCCCCCGACCGGGTGGCCGAGCTGGTGGATCGGCTCGCCGACCTCGGAGTCGCGGAGATCGGCATCGCCGACACCATCGGGGTGGCCGATCCCCGCCAGGTGAGCTCCCTCATCGAGCATCTGGCGCGCTCCGGAGTCGGCGCCGAGCAGCTCTCCCTCCATCTCCACGACACCCGGGGGATGGGGCTCGCCAACGCCCTGGCGGCCTACGAGTCGGGGATCCTGCGCTTCGAGGGCTCGGTGGGCGGCATCGGCGGCTGCCCGTTCGCCCCTCGCTCCACCGGCAACGTCTGCAGCGAGGACCTGCTCCACATGCTGGTTCGGGTGGGGGCGGACACCGCCGTGGACCTGGAAGGGCTTTGCCAGGCGGCGACCTATCTCGAGGAGCTGCTGGAGCGGCCCTTGCCCGGGCGCCTCTACCGGACGGGGATCTGGGAGGGGACCGGCTCCGCCGCCTGATCGGTCTCGGGGGGCGCGGCCCCGGCGGACTCCGGGGATCGCGGGGGCGACGTCTCCGGGCCCAGCTCCAGGGCCACGCAGAAGCCGACCACCGTCACCTGGGCCACCAGGAACACGAAGGCGAGGATCAGGAAGAAGAGGGCGAAGGTGGCTCCGTAGGCGGCGAACCCGTGGGAGAGGTGCAGATAGAGGGGGAAGGCGAGGGAGAGGAGTTCAAAGAGCACAGCTCCGACCAGAGCCCCACCCCCGGTCGCGCGCATCCCCGGGGCTTTCCCCGGCGCCAGCCGGTACACGAGTGAGAAGAGGATCCAGCCCACCAGGACCGCCGCCAGGGCCTGGAGCCCGGCCGCCGCCGCGGCGCTTCTGAGCGGGGCCGGAAGCCCGGTGCCGGTGGGGAGCGCCGCGAGCAGGGTGGAGCTGAGGACCACCGGACCCGCCAGAAGCGCCAGGGCGGCGGTGAGGGCGACCCCGGTCAGCTTCTGGGCCAGGAACCCCCGAGTCTGCCCACCGGAGAGCGCGGAGAACGCCGTGTCCATGGCCGAGAAGAGGGAGGTCCCCGACCACACCAGGCCGACCCCGCCAACCACCGCGGTCCAGCCCACATTGCGGTGAAAGGACTGCAGGGCGGACAGCACCGCCTGGTCCCGGCCGCCCGGGAGCAGCTGGGCCACCGCCCGCGCCACCCGCTCCCCCGCCCCCGGGTCCCGGTAGAGCTCGCCGGCGGCGGCGACCGCCAGCAGCACCAGGGGGAAGGTGGAGAACAGCAGGTTCCAGGCGATCAGGGTCGCCTGGTTGGGGCCGTTTCGGCCCAGGTATCTGGAGACGACCCGGGCGGGAAGGGTAGGGCGCAGCCGGTTCCAGATGACTCGCACCCAGCCAGGGTAGGACCTGCGCTCAGAGCCGCCCGGTGGCGAGATTGTGGGAAGGGGTCACCTGGTACGCTCTGGGCACCGAGCCACCTGGGAGGACGATGATCGAAGCCGCCCCTCTGGAGGGTCGCGAGACGCCCCTGGCCGTATGGGTGCGCGACCTGCGCAAGTCCTACGGGGAGGTGCAGGCGGTGCGGGGAATCAGCCTTGAGATTCCCCGGGGATGCGTGGCCGCTCTTCTGGGCCCCAACGGCGCCGGCAAGACCACGACCCTGGAGATCATCGAGGGGCTGCGGGGCGCCGACTCCGGGGAGGTGGAGGTCCTGGGGACCACCCCTGAGCACGCCCGCCGCCGGGTGGGGGTGCAGCTCCAGGAGTCCGCCCTCTACGAGGACCTCACCTGCAACGAGACCCTTCGCCTCTTCGGCCGCCTCTACGGGTATGAGGCGGACGCGAGGGCGCTTCTGGAGCTGGTCGACATGGGCGACGTCGGCGATCGCCGGGCCACCCATCTCTCGGGCGGGCAGAAGCGCCGCCTCCAGATCGCGCTCACCCTCTGCAACGACCCCGAGCTGGTGGTGCTGGACGAACCGACCACCGGGCTGGACCCCATCGCCCGCCGCCAGACCTGGGCCATGATCCGGGCCCTCCACGACCAGGGGAGGACCGTCGTGCTCACCACCCACTACATCGAGGAGGCGGACCAGCTGGCGGAGCTGGTGTGGATCATCGACCGGGGCGAGGTCGTCGCCCAGGGCAGTCCTTCCGAGCTGGTCGCCGAGCTGGGTGCCGCCGCCAATGTGAGCGTGTCTGCGGGTAAGGCGGCGGGGCTGGACCAGGTGGCCGGGGTGGTGCGGGGGGAGTGGCGGGACGGCCGCTGGGAGCTGCAGACCAGGGAGGTGGGAGGGGTGCTCAGGGCGATCGCCGATCGAGTCGGCGAAGTTGCTCTCCGGGACGTCTCCGTCCGTCCGCCCACTCTCGAAGACGTCTTCCTGCAGCGCACCGGGAGGCGCCTGGGCGAGGAGGGACCATGAGTCCGAGGTCCGGGTTCGCGAGGGAGCTTGGGACATCGCCCTGGATCGGGTTCTGGGCCCTCAGCGCCGCCAACGTGCGCATCCTCTATCGCAACCGGCAGGTTCTGGTCTTCAACGTGCTGGTACCCCTTCTGCTCATCGTCATCTTCGGCGGTCTCTTCCAGCGCTCCCAGCTCGACGTGGATCTGGTGGGGCCGCAGCCCGCGATCGCGGTGCTGCGGGCGGCCCTCCCCCCCGGCTCCTACACCCTCCACGTGGTTTCGCCATCCACCGCGCGCAGCCAGGTGTTGAACAACAGCGCCGCCTTCGCGCTCGAGGTGTTGGGGACGTCCCCTCCCCTCACCGTGAGGGTGCTGGAGAACTCGGCCAACGTATCGGAGAATGGCTCGCTCACCGCCGCCGCCATGGGGGCGGTGGCCGCCCTCAATCAGGCCCTCCTGCACAAGGAGCCGGCGGTGCGGGGACTGGTAGTCGGCCTCCACCCGCCGGGTGGAGTGAGCTCCGGGTCCCTGGCTCGCACCAACTACATCCAGTTCCTCGCTCCGGGCGTGCTGGCGTACGCCGTCCTCAGCGGCGGGCTCTCGGCAGGGCTCCGGCTGGTCGGGGACCGGGAGCGGGGAGTCCTCCGCCGGATCCGGGCCACCCCGCTCCCCATCTGGGCCTTCCTGCTGGCCAGTGTCATCTCCCAACTGGCCCTGGTGGCCATCCAGATAGCGGTCCTGCTCGGAGTGGGACACGCACTGTATGGGATCGGCCTCGGCCCCTCCCCAGGGCCGCTCCTCCTGCTCCTGCTGGTGGGATCACTCTGCTTCCTGGCGGGCGGATTCCTGATCGCGGCCCTCTCCCGCCGGGAGCAGTCGGCGATCGTCATGTCAAACCTGGTGTCCCTGCCCCAGCTATTCGTCGCCGGGGTCTTCTACCCCCTGGCGGGCGCTCCCCTCTGGCTTCAGAAGCTCTCGGAGGTCATGCCCCTCACGTACTTCAGCAACGGCCTGAGGGGGCTCATGGCGCAGGGCCAGGGACTTCCCGAGACCGCTGTGGACTTCTACATCCTGGTCGGGGTGGGGGTGGTGGTCCTGGTGGCCGCCGCCCGCACCTTCCGCTTCCAGCCCAGTGGGGCGGGAGGCTGAGCTCAGGCGCAGGGTCCGACCACCTCTGCGTTGGCGAAGTTCCCCGTCTGCTCCAGGTCGAGGGTCAGATTCGGGGTGAGCAGGTACAGCCCACTGTCCGTGGTGAGCCAGGTGCCGTGGGAGTCGGTGAATGCCGACGAGACCTCGAACGGCTGCAGGCTGTCCAGTCCCGCCCCGGCGAGGAGGCGGGTGGCGGCGGCGGGGGAGGTGGCGACCTCCAGGGTGTTGGCCTGAGGCCCCTCCACCATCTCCACGGGCTGGCCGGCGGCTGTGACCCCCAGCAGGTTCACCGTGAGCCCAGGTGCATACGACCAGGGGGTCACGGTTCCAGTGGCCGGGTCGTATTGCAGAACCTCGTCACCCGAGCCGCTGGCTGGCGGGTTCTGGTCCTGCGGGTTGATCCCGGTGCCCCAAATCTCGCCCTTGGCGCTGAGGGACCAGCCCTCGGTGGTCGAGGGTGGCAGCGCCGTGGTCACGCCCCCGCCGGCGGCGCTGAGCCGATAGAGGCCCTCCGGTTGGGCCCCGTCCGTGCCGGCGGCAGTGAGATAGATCTCCTCGTTCACCCAGCCCACCACCTGATAGCCCCCGCCGCTGGACAGGACCTCATCGAAGTCGCTGGCCGGGGTGACCAGGTGGACGGAGCCGGTGGCCTGGTCGAGGTAGGCGTATTGAGTCCCGCTGGGAGACAGCTCGCCCGGGGTGGCCGGGAGCCAGCGGCCCAGCGCCGGATCCCAGCTCTCCTCCTCCTGATCCCCCGAAAGCACCGGAGATGCCACCGTCTCCCAGCCCCCGCTGGGAGAGGCGGTGAGGGTGGTTGAAGGCGCCAGGGTCACCTGCCCCTGAGGGAGCTGCATGAACCCCCCCTGGGGGCTGCCCCCGCTGGGATTGCTGGCCAACCCTGAGCCGTACAGGGGGAGCCGACAGCTCAGGGTACCGACCGATGGGCTGGGCAGCGGCAGCGGCGTGGCGCTGGCGCTCGACCGCGGGCCGGCGGTCGGGCGGGGAGCCAGGGTCCGTGACGCCGTCCCGCAGCTCGCCAGGGCCATCGAAGCCAGACCCGCCGCCGCCAACCAAAGCCCGGGCCGGCCCC
>JAJZGN010000245.1 GCA_021798435.1 bacterium
TGCTCGCTGGCCCCGCGCAACTGACCCATCCCCGTTTCTGGGCGCGAGCTCGATCACCGGGCCAGGCCAGGTCCGGTGGCGCTCGGACCGGGCCGCTCGACGGTGACGCGGAACACCGGGTACTGCGCGGCGAGCTGCTCGAAGTTGGCCAGCGGGGCCTGCCGGTCCACCGGAACGTGCGGCCGGGCCCCGGGCGCCAGGTTCAGGTAGCGGCGCAGGATGGGAGCGCGGGCGCTGGCCTCGACCTCGTCGAGGCGCACGGTCTCCCGCCCGCCATGGCGCAGCACCGCCCGACCGCCGGCGGCGCGCACGTTCTTCACCCAGTTGGTCTCCTCGCCGAGCATCGCCACCAGGTAGCGGTCACCACCGTAGTCCGCCAACACCAGCGGGAAGGAGACCACCCGCCCGGTGCGCCGGCCGGTCACCTCGAGCGCCACCATCCGGGTGGAGAGCAAGCCACTCACGAGCGCCGAGATCCGGTTCTGCGGCCGCGCCCACCAGTTCGGGCGGCCGCCCCGGTACATCCATCGGTGGTAGCGGTGCCACCAGGCCGGCATCGGTCAGGGCTGCCCCGGCATCTCTCGGCCGGACTATACATCACATGGGGCGGCGAATCGCCTTGGAGCTCCACCCCGCGGCCGGGTGGCGGAATCGGGGAGGCGATGGCTTCGACCCCGCTCAGCGGGGCGGCTCGCCGGCCGCCGCTCGGGTCCGCACCATGGCGGCAGCCACAAGGAGCCCCCACAGATGAAACCACGGGTCCCACAGGTAGGTGTGCCGGGCCAGCGCCAGGCGGTCGGCACCCGGCGGCGGCACATTCACGCCGGACTCCGCGAGCGGTTCGGCCCCAGTCAGCGTCAGACCGTGGATGGGCAGGACGGCGGCCTCAGCCCAGGCTAGCTCACGTAGGGAGGCCCGCGCGCCGCATCCACCACCCAGAGTGCGACCGGTGCTTCGGCTGGGCAAAACTGCGGGAGAGCGCTCCAGACCGTATTGAGGAGCCAGGTGCCTCCCGTTCCCCAATTTGCACTCACCGCGGCGTCGGCGAACTCGACCGCAAAAGCAGAGGCCGAGTCAAGCCCCGAGGCTGCCCTCTCAGGTCGGAGCAGAGACATCCCTCCCCCGTCCCACAGGTCCTTTGCCACGAGGCGCAGGTTGTCCCGAACCACCCGGTACCGCCTTGGGGCGCGGCTCACCGCTTCCGGGCGGATCGCGCCTCGTCCTCGGGTGGCCTGTGGTACCACTCGCCCGGTGGACTGAGGTGGCGCCCGGCTGCGAAACTCACGAGAGGGGGGGCAGGACGCCGGTCGCGGTGCTGGGGGCCACCGGGGCGGTTGGGCAGCGGCTAGTGAAGATGCTGGAGGGCCACCCCTGGTTTGAGCTGTCCGAGGTCGTGGCCTCGGACAGGTCCGCGGGCCGACCTTACGGAGAGGCGGTGGACTGGCGACTGGAAGATGCCCCTCCCCAGGCCGCCAGCCGCCTTCGGGTCCAGCCGCTGGACGCGTCACCGCGTGCCCGGCTGATCCTCTGGCGCTGGACTCGTCGATCGCGGCCGGGGTCGAGAGCCGCCTCGCGGAGGCCGGGTGCGCCGTCGTCAGCAACAGCAGCAGTCACCGGCTGGACCCCGACGTTCCCTTGGTCATCCCTGAGGTGAATGCCTCCCACCTGGACGCGCTGAGGGCCCAGCGGCGGGCGGGAGGCGGGTTCATCGTCGCCAATCCCAACTGCTCCACCATCGGCCTGGCGCTGGCCCTGAAGCCGCTCTGGGACCGCTTCGGCGTGAGCCAGGTTCAGGTGGCAACCATGCAGGCGATCTCTGGCGCCGGACTGGACGGGGTCAGCGCCGGAGTGATTTCCGACAACGTTTTGCCCCATATCCCCGGTGAGGAGGAGAAGCTAGAGACCGAGCCGCGCAAGATCTTCGGTCGATGGGAGGGCGCCTTCTGGCCTGCCGAGCTGGTGGTGAGCGCGGCCTGCCACCGAGTCGCGGTCCTGGATGGGCACCTGGAGGCGGTTAGCGTGAAGTTGAGGTCTGCCGCTACCGCCGACGAGGTGGTGCAGGCTTTTGAGTCCTTTCGGGTCGCCCCCGAGGTCGCCGCTCTCCCCAGCTCCCCGCCATTCCCAGTTCAGCTCCACCGCCGTCCCGACCGTCCCCAGCCCCGCCTCGACCGAGACGCCGGCCGCGGGATGACGGTGGCTGTCGGGAGGGTCCGGGAGTGCCCGGTCCTGGACTGAAAGTTCACCGTGCTCTCCCACAACCTGGTGCGGGGAGCGGCCGGGGCGGCGCTGCTCAATGCTGAGCTACTGCTTGCCCGCGGGCAGGTGAAGTCGGCACCGCTCGCCGGCGCCGGCGGCTAGAGCCCGGCCAACTCGCCGGCCAGTGGGGCGTGGTCGCTGGGGCGGGAAGACTCCCGAGCGGAGCGATCGACCTCAACCAGCGCCGTCGCCCGGGCAACCTCTGGTGATCCCAGAAGCAGGTCGATGCGCATGCCCAAGCCCCGACGGAAGAACCCCTGCCGGTAGTCCCAGTAGGTGTAGGAGGGGGTCTGGCCGGGCAGCTCAGCCAGGTCGACCACCCCCGCTCCAAGCACCGCGGTCAAAGCGTCGCGTTCCTCCGGGCTCACGTGGGTCTGTCCTACGAAGGCCTCCGGGTCGAACACGTCGGTGTCCTTCGGGGCGATGTTGAAGTCTCCTCCGAGGACGAAGGGCTTCCCTCCTGCCAGCTCAACCGCCACCCGCTTCCTGAGTTCCTCCAGAAAGGCCAGCTTATAAGTGAAGTAAGGGTGGCCTAGCTCGCGTCCATTGG
>JAJZGN010000039.1 GCA_021798435.1 bacterium
GCGTCAGGCGTTGGTGGACGCGGGCCAGAAGCCGGGAGGGAAAAGCTACGAGCCCGACGAGCTGGGGCGGGCTCGCCAACGCATCAAGGACCTCGAGCGCGAGCTGGAGGTCGTGAAGGCCGCCACCGCGCTCTTCAACGGGGAGGATGCCCTCCGCCCAAAAGGCTCCTCCCGATCGCCCAGGGGCTGACCGAGTTGGGGTACTCCGAGCGGTACGCGTGCCAGGTGATCGGGCTGAACCGTTCGACCCTGAGGCGGTACCTGGGCCGCCGCCCCAGCAACCAGGAGGTCCGGAGGACCCTGCTCGCTGACACCATCGGGAGGGTCCACGAAGCCTCCCGGGCGACCTACGTAGTCCGGAGGGATGGGCCGGTCTGGCCCGGTTCGCGCCGCGCCCAGCATCTGGCTTCCGAATCCACCGAGCCGGGCGGGGTTGTGGCCCCTCGGCGCTCTGTGGGAGACTGGCGCGCGTGACCTGGGATGCGGTGACCGCATACATCGCTGGCCTCGACTTCTTCACGGCGGTCGTGGACCGAGTCGGTCCCGATGACTGGGATCGTCCCACCGGCTGCGGCGGTTGGACCGCCCGCGATGTGGTGGGACACATCGGCGCCGCCACTCAGTACGGCACCGCCCTGCTGACCAGCAGGGCGCCGGTGTGGAGCCCCGCGGAGCCGCCCGGGGCCGCCGTGTCCGGTTCCCCGGCCGCCTGGTGGCGGGCGCTGCTCGACCCGGCGCGGACCGCGGTGGTCGGCGCCGATCCGGAGAGGGTGGTCCCCACGCCACAGGGGGACCGCAGGGTCTCCGAGGGGCTGGGATTCCCGGCCGTCGACCTCTTCCTCCATGCCTGGGACCTGGGCGCGGTCGGCGGTCCGCGCCCTGAGATCCCGGACCAAGCCATCGAATTCGCCCACGCCTTTCTCGATCCCCTGGGTGCTGCGGTGCTGCGCGGCCCTGGGGTGTTCGCGGCCGAGGCGCCGGTCGACCCTGGCGCCAGTGCCAGCGAGAAGTTCCTGGCCTGGACCGGGCGCGATCCGCGGGCCGCCTGATCGGGCAGCGCGCCGCGCCCGCCCGGCGTCAGCCTGGACCTAAAACCACGGCTCGGGAGACCTCATGGGTCCCCGGATGCCCTCCTTCGGGTGCCTTGGTCCGCGCGGCGCGGATCCGGTCATGATCGCCGACCCGGCGGCACCCGGCGAACTGACCGGTGATCGCCCCGGCCCGGACCCGGTGTCGCCGGGCCCTTCCCCGGTTTCACACCGGCCAGGGGCTGCCCCGCGCATGGTCGATCAGGTGCGGGCGCACAGTGCCGAGCTGGAAGCGGGGACGTCGGAACGGGACCGGGAACCTCCTGCTCCCGGTTGCCCAACGGCGGAGCGCCACCAGCGCCCCTCCCGTCTGGGGCGAGCTCGACGGCGAGACCAGGGGCCAGGTGAGAACCCGGTCAGCCGGAGGCCTCAGCTGCGGACGGCCGGGGAGCCGTGCCAACTGTGAGGCGCGAGCGAATGCGGCCACGCCGACACACCTCCCCGGGGACCACCACCAGGGCACCCACGCCGCTGCTCGCGACCGCTGTGAGCGCGACCCCTGGCCGCCATGGCCCCCACCGTGGCCCGGGGCAGCGGGGTAACGGCCCGACTGGTGCCGTCGCCACGTGGATCGCTGAACGCCCCGCCCGCCTCAGGGCGCCGCGGTGGGTTCACCGCAGGTGGCGCTTTGAGGCGCCGCCGCCGCCTCCTCCAGGGGGAAGAAGATGGGGCTGAGGAGATATGGGCGCCGCTCGGGACTGGGCTCCTTCCCCGCGAGGTCCCTGAGGTAGGGCGTAAGCACACTCACCAGCTCGACCACCTCCTCCTTGGAAAGCCACAGTGGGAACTGGCGATACCCCACGAAGTCGGCAACTGGATCGGCGCGGTCCCCACCCAGATAGCGGTCGAACTCGGAGATCAGGGCGGACGCCGCAGCCAGGAAACCCTGGCGGTGGTCTTCCAGGGTCATATTGGTCGCGGCGCCGGGATCGATCACCGGTCGTGAGGGGCTGAGTCGGTAGTGCCGCTCCATGGCGCCGTGGACCCGCCGCTCGTCTACCACATCGAGGACGCCGTTCTCGGCGAGGAGGGCGACCTGCCGGTAGACCGTGGCCTTGGAGACGCCGGTCAGCCGACGGCACAGTTCCGTGGTGGTCCGCGCGCGGCCCCCGCCCATGGCGTGGATGAGGCGCAGCCGCACCGGGTGAAGGATCAGCTCCAGTGGATCCATTGCAATCTCTCGTATGATACTCTTCGCGGAAGTGAGAACGCACTTCGCGGATCTTCCGCGCCGGCGATGACCACTCACGAACCCCGGGACCATCCAGAGTTGGTCCGCCTCGCTGACGGGAGGCGCCTCGGCTGGTATGAATACGGGGATCCCCGCGGGGCGCCGTGTGTGTTCCTGCCCGGATCGGGCGTATCAGGGCTGGCGGGAGCCGCCCTGCACGCCCCGGCAGCCAGCCGCGGCGCTCGGCTGATCTCGCTCGATCGCCCGGGCCTGGGCCACTCTGCTCCGGCCCCGCGCCGCCGGCTGGTCGAATGGTCCTAGGACGTGGAGGAGCTCACAGACCATCTGAGGCTGCGCCGAGTCGGGCTACTCTGTCACTCGGCAGGGGGCGCGTATGCCCTGGCCGTGGCCCGCCTCCTCCCCGGACGGGTGACCTGCACGGTGGTCGGCGCGGGGAGCCCCCCCCTATCCGGAGGTCTGGACCCGCGCCAGCGGAGTCACCTCACGTATGACTCGCCTGTATCACGAGATGGCCGTTCGCGCACCCCGGCTGTTCGGGGCCCTTTACCGCCTCAGCGCACCCCGATCAGCAAAGGCCGTCGACCGACTCATGCGCCTGGCCTCGCGCGGATCCTCACCGGACCCCCAATTCGCTCGGGCCCATCCCACCGCGACGCGTGCCGCCCTGGTGGCCCTCGGGGATGGATGCCGGCAAGGTCCCTCGGGGCCAACCGAGGCCATCGCCGCCGTGTGCCGCCCTTGGGGATTCGACCTGCGCGAAGTGAGTACCCCGGTGGAGTGGTGGCACGGCGAGCATGACACCAACGTGAGTCCCCGGGCGGGGAGAGAGAGCACTGAACCGCTTCGGGACAGCTGGAGGCGGACCACCGCCGCCACGCCGAGGTGGAGGAAGTCATCCGCGATCTCGAGGAAGTAGCGCGTCTGGCCCATCACCCATCGGGTCGATTTGCCGCCAGCGCCGCCTGGCTCGCGTTCTCGACGATGGCCGACAACCTGGCCCGCTGGGTGGCGCAGATCGGCGCCGCCCGAGCAACTACCAGCCCGTACCACCACCGGTCGACTCCGGCGTTCCTTCTTCTCTTTGCCTGGACGGCGGACCCGCTCCGCCCGCCATGAGACCCTGCATCTGCCCCAGGGCTGGCCCTGGCAGGATCTGTTCGTCACCGTCCCCCGCGCACCCCCCCCTCGATACCGCGTCGGTGGATTTAGGCTCAGGTGTGCTATGTTGCTAGCTAGCTATGGATGTCAATGGACCAGCCGTAGAGTCGCCCATCGTTTTCCACCGGGATCCGACGTCGGGCGTTGCCCCCTACCTGCAACTCGTGCAGCAGGTCAAGCAGGCCTCCCGTCTTGGGCGGTTGAAGATCGGCGATCGGCTTCCGTCAGTGCGCGAAGTGTCGGCGCAGCTTGCCGTGAATCCCAACACCGTGCTGAAGGCGTACCGCCAGCTCGAAACTGAAGGGCTTCTTGAGAGTCGCCCTGGTCTGGGACTCTTCGTCGCGTCGACCCTCGAAGGACCGTCACCGGAGGCTCAAGCACGGCTCCGTCGCGAGTTGTTGCGATGGCTTTCGCGGGCGCGCGAGGCCGGCCTCGACTCCGATGGGATCGATGCGCTCGTCGCCACCACGCTGAGGCTCGAACAATCCGAGGAAGTGGCGTGAGGGCCGTGCTTGACGCCGTCGGCCTGGGGATGCGGTACGGGCGGCAAGGTTGGGCGCTCCGCGATCTGACCCTGACAGTCCCTGAGGGCCGAATTGTCGCCCTCGTAGGCCCGAACGGAGCCGGCAAGAGCACCTTCTTGCAACTGGCGGTGGGTCTGCTGTCGCCGTCGGAGGGCGATGTCAGAGTCTTTGGTCGCTCACCCCGAGGCCCAGCGGTCGATTGCCTAAGCCGAGTCGGATATGTCGCGCAGCGTCCCACACTCTTGCGACGGTTCTCGGTGGTCGACCTCCTCACTATGGGAAAGCGCCTGAATCCTTCATGGGACGAAGCCCTTGCCAAGGGCCGCTTGCGCCAATTGGAGATCAAGCTTGATACCCCCGTGAGCGCGTTGTCGGGAGGGATGCGCGCTCAGGTAGCGCTCGTTTTGGCACTCGCGAAGCGGCCGGGCCTTCTCCTCTTGGATGAGCCCGTGGCGTCCCTCGACCCGCTGGCGCGCCATGAATTCATGCGTCTCCTGATGGATGCAGCGGCTACCGACGGTCTCACTGTCATTCTCTCGTCCCACATCATCGGCGACCTTCGGGCCGCGTGCGACTACCTCGTCCTCCTCACCCGCGGGATGCCTCAGTTGGCAGGAGCGATGGACGAGATTGTCGCCAACCACTGCCGGATGGTCGGACCCTCCGAACTCATATCGTCGCTCTCCTCCGTCCAGAGCGTCATAAGTTGTGAAGGGGGCCGACGGCAAGCGAGTCTGCTGATCCGCCGGAACGGGGACATCTTCGATCCGCGTTGGGAGGCCCAGCCGGTAGATCTCGAGCAGATCGTCCTTGCATATCTAAGCCGCCGTTCGGACGCGCAACCACGAGGCGCGTCCACCGGTCCGACTGGGGTGCCGCGATGATCTGGCTCACCTGGCGCCAAGAGAGATTCGAA
Organism: bacterium; assembly: GCA_021798435.1. GTDB lineage: Bacteria > Chloroflexota > Dormibacteria > Aeolococcales > Bog-877 > JAJYXT01. Next base: position 4,879 of record JAJZGN010000039.1, read on the forward strand.
GCACTGCTTCTGGCGCTGACTCTGGCCGCTGGCGCGGCCGTTCTGATCTGGACAGGCACCCAGGTGTGGGGGAGCTTCGACCACCTTGGGGTCGCACCCTGTCTGACTGGGCTCGGCGGCGGTTCCTGCACGGACACGATTTCGTCCTTCACGGTGGAATCCGCGTCGCAGCAGCAGGTGCTCTCCTGGCTCGCCTATCTACCGACATTCCTCGGTGTCCTATTAGCAGCGCCGATCGTGCTTGAGATTGAGGACGGCTCCCACCGCCTGGTCTGGACTCAATCGGTCACGCGGGGTCGATGGGTTGCCACGCGTGCTGGGCTTCCGCTCGTCGTCGGTGCGCTAGGAGTAGCTCTCATCTCCTTCTTGGGCTCGTGGGCGATGCAGCCCACGGATCGCGTCGTCGGACCGATGCACCCGGGTCCCTTCGATCTTCAGGGGACCGTTCCGGTCGCGTACATGGTGGTGGCGTTCGCGGTCACGCTGTTCGTGGGGGTCATCTGGCGGCGCGCGCTCGCCGGCCTGGGCACCGGCATCACCGCCGGGATCGCCCTGCACTTCGCCATCCAGCAGTGGCTCCGACCTCACCTGATGGCCCCGGTGACAAAGCTATGGGTGGGCGGCCCGGCCCCATTCAAGCCACAGGACTGGCTCCTGAGTGGCGGCGAGACCCAAGTTTACGACTACGTCAACGCGCGCGGGCAGCACTTCTCGCTCGACCAGGTCACGGGCCTTTGCGGCCAAGCCACGGGGCAGAACAAAGACGCGTGGGGCGCGTGCCTCAGAGCACACCGCCTCGGCGAACTGATCCAGTACCAACCAGCCGATCGCTTCTGGGCGTTCCAGACCCTCGAAAGTTTGATCGTTCTCGCCATCGCGGTGACGCTCCTGGCGTCATCGGCCTGGTGGCTTGTCAAGAAGACGTCATAGCGAGCCCGCCGGGAGGGCGTCCTCCCCGAGCCCCGGGGGCAGCAGGCGTGGCTAGCAGGTGAGCGGGCACCGTCGGATGATCGCGTGGGCGCCTTCGAGCAGGGCGGCAAAGGCAACGGCGTCATCCGCGACGCTGGGTATTGCACGGCTGGAATCACGGGGCCGACCTTGTCGTGCGGAGTGCGGCTGGCCATCATCCGTTGGCGCTCAGCAGAGAGATCAGCGGGGCGCGCCGCTTGACCTCACCGCGGCTCTACTAATCGGAAGTTCGGGGTGCTAGGGGAGTTCGGCTGAGTTCAGTTCGAGGGGCGGAGTTCTGGCTACGCGTTCTCGGGCCGGACTCCGGCCAGCGCCAGGGCGCGGGACTGCAGCCCGGTGGGCTGGGTGACCACCTCGAAGGCGGGCTCCTCGGGCAGTCCCTCGGGCAGTCCCTCTGGCAGTCCGTTGGGCAGTCCCTTGGGCTGCACCTGATTGCGGCAGGCGGTGGCCAGCGAGCGCAGCAGGGTGGGGAAACTGTGCACCGGGCTGCCGTCCTCCAGCTCCTGGGTGGAGGCCTTGTGCAAGGCCGCCGCGGAGCGCTGCGCTCTGGCCCCGCGCCTACCACGCGCCGGAGGTGAACGGCACGCGGAAGGTGTAGATGCTGGTTTAGCTCGGCGCCACCTAGGCTGTGGCCTTCAAGGCGACGGGCACAGCCTCACCCGGACCCGAGACGCTCGTCAGTTGGCCTGAGGTGCGGGACCGACTCGGCCCTCGCTTTGTGGCCGGCGCCGTTCTCCGTACAGGACCGCGTCAATACCCGCTGGATCCACGGCTGGTGGCTCTCCCCATCGCCAGCATGTGGGCGGAGGGTGATCCCGCCGGAGTCGCAGTCCCCGCGCCCCGAGCCCACCCGCCGCAACTGCCCGTACCCAGGGCTCTGCCCCCAAGCTGGAGCATCTCCGGATGGGCCGGGCCTCATCCGAACTTCCGCGCCGCGTCCAGGAAGCCTTCTGACTGGGGGTCGAGGTGGGCGAGCCCCCCAACTTCGGCGAAGGCCCTATCGGCCGAGGCCAGGGCAAAGCCGCGGTGGAGGGCGGCGCCGGCGAGGACAGCGTCAAAAGGCGAGAGAGCGGCCGAATCCGCGAAGAGCTCCAGTCCCAAGAGCAGCTGGGCGTCGTCCACCAAGATCAGCGGCGCCAGTCCTTTGGCGTATTCGAGAGCTCTCGCCGCGGCCTCCGCCCGTGGTCGCCGCCGCGCCCTCACGTGGCAGAACTCCTGGATCACCTCGATGGTGGTGCTGGCTCGCACCGTCCCGTCGCGAATGAGTTCCAGGAGTCCGCGCGAGGGGTCCCGGAGCCGGTGGTCATCTCCTACGGCATAGACGAGGATGGTGGTGTCGAGAAGGATCACCCCCGGCCTCGGACCTGGTCCAGCTCTTCGCGAAGCAGCCCCGGCGCTGGCACCGACATCGGCTCCGCGTCCAGAATCGCCTGCAGGGCGGAGCGCCGCTCCTCGGCATCCTGAGGAATCTGCTGGTCGATCGCCTCGCGCACCAGCACGGCGACCGCGACTCCGCGGCGAGCTGCCTCACGCTCCAGGCGATCCCAGCGCGCGTCGTCGATCAGGACCTGCAATCGCCGGTCAAACATGCTCATACGTTAGCATGTCCGGTGCGCAGTTGTCGAAAGGGCTCGGCGCAACCATCTCCGTCAGGGGCGGCGTGGTGGGCAGGGTCGAACCCTTGGCTCAGGACGTGCCAAGGAGTCCGACCTCGGCGACGGGCACGTTCGGGGGCGTGCTCAGCGTGACGACGCCGACTCAAAGGCGGGGCCCGAACTTTCCCTTAATTTTTTGGGGGGAGAGGCAACCAGCGCCAGATTAGGTGGTCCAGCCCCGGGGATCTGCGGCCTTCGAGCCCGCCCGCCTACCGCGTTCGCCCCAGCGACTCGCCCCAGTCCCCCGTCTCCCACCCGACCGCGCTGAGCGGACTGGCCGCCCCGGTACACCCGCAGCTGCCCTCCCGCCGCTCGGGTGCGCGGGGACCCTGCGCGGTGTGCGAGTGAGGGGTGGGCCTGGGGTGGAGGGCCGAAGCCAGATCTACCGCAGGTGGCCGCCGGAGAGCAGCCAGGGCGCCAGGTGGGACCCCTTGGCCGCGAGCGTCAGGGCCCGGCCACGAGCCCGGTCAGACCCCAGACTCAACCCGCCCGGTGCCTCACTTGACCGGCCGCCAGCCCACCACGTCGACCAAGGTACTCCCGGCCTCCATCTGGGGAACGGCGGGCCCGGGGCCGCGGTGTCTCACCCGAGCAGGTAGCGCAGATCGCCGTTGCCCGAGTTGGCCGCGGCTCCCAGCGAGGACAGCCCAAACGCCTCCTCGATGGTCCGGAGGGTGCCGTAGTGGTCCCCGGGGGTGGCGAAGTTGCCCTTTCCCCGGGCGTTGGAGCTGATCACCACCATCGGCACCTGGCCGCCGGCGGCGGCGCCGCCGCAGCAACCGGAATTGTCGGTGCCCTCGTCCATGGTGATGAGGACTGTGCCGTTGGCCCTGAACCAGGACGAGGCCAGCACTCCTGGCAGGTTGGCCTGCAGCCACTGGTCGGCCTGCTGGATCGTCCCGTCGTGCATGTCGTCGTTGAGATTTGGCGTGATCCAAACGAAGTCCGGCGCGGTGCCCGCGGCCAGGGCGGCCACCAGACCGGCGGCGCCCGGGTAGGGCAGGATGTGGCAAGCCCCCGGCTGCAGGTTGTCCTGGAAGACTATGAAGGGGTTGTGCTTCAGAACGTAGTTGCCGGCAGAATCGCCGGTGTAGCAGGGGCTGGGCATGTCCTCCATGTAGGCGGTCCAGGGGATGTGGGCAGAGCTGAGCTGGCCGCCCAGGTCGGTCGTCGAGTACCCCCCCGCTCCGACGCAGGAGTCGGAGGTGCATCCCTGGGTCGATCCCGAGGCGATGGCAACGTAGTTCGGCTGCGAGGGATGGGTTACCCCGAACCATTGGGTGGCCGAGGCGTACTGGCTCGCCAGGGAGCAGAGGTAGGGGTCGGGCGATCCCGACCCGCAGGATCCGAGCGTGGCGGAGTACCCCTGGTTCTCCTCCATTATCACCATGATGTGCGGGGTGGAGGTGGCTGGAGCCGTCGGGGTCGAGGTCGCGGTCGGCTCCGGACGGGCGGTCACGGTCGAGGTGGGACTGGGCTGTGGGCTTGGGGTTGGGATAGGCGAACTGCTCGGCACGGCAGGCGAGCTCTCGGGCTTCCGAGGGGCCCGCTTGGCTGCGGGATGGGTGAGGAGCAGGGTGGCACCGGCCACGAGAAGCACTGTCACCATGGCGGCCCAGGCGACTCCAGGTCGCAGCCTCGCAAGGGACATGTCGGCGTCACCCTCAACCCGAAACCAGAGTGGATGCTGGCTGCTGAGCATAGGCTCATCGCCGGCGCAGCGGGGGATCTGTCAACCGGCGGTCGGTGGGCTGGGCGGCTCGCCCGCGGGTGCTCCGGCACACCAGGCCGCGGTCCGCACGGCTGGCGCCCCATATCGTGCGCCCCCGACAGCTGCCCTCGATCTCCGCGACGGACTGGTGCGTTTCCGGTGAATCGGGCCAAGACTTGCCTCTTGGCGCAGAGGATGGGGAGCGATGAAGCCACGGCGAACCCACCCCCTACCCGGCTCGAGCCGATTTCCGTGCTCGGACCGAACTCCTTCATGTCCCCCGGGCGGCACCTGGCGCGCGGCCGCGGCCGCGCCTCCTGAGTGGCTGGCGGCCAACATCGGGGCTGACGCGGGGAGCGAGTTCTGCCCGTGAACCAGAGACCCGCCCTCCTTGTCGCCTGCGTGGTGGCCGGTCTGGTGGTGCCGCTCGGCACATCGTCCGGTGCCGCGGGAGCGCATCCTGGCCCGGGCTCTGGGACGGCACCCCCGCCTCGGGCTCAGCTGGCGACATCCCCTCCCGTCCCCACCAGGTCGGCGGCCCCAGCTCCAGTCAACCTCCGGGCCCAGCCGGCCGCCACCCCCGGTTTGAAGCCGACGCCGGGCGACCAGCCGACCGTCGCCGCCTCCGCACCCCCACCGGCGGCCAGCCCGAGCGGAGGAGCGCCCGACCTGCCGATTCGGGCGGCGTTCTTTTACCCGTGGTATCCCGAGTCGTGGTATCCGAGCAGCCATTTCACCCCGACCCTGGGGGCACCCTACGACTCCAGCGCTCCCGATGTTCTGGCCTACCAGGTGGCCGCGATGGAGTACGCCCACGTCGAGGTGGCGATCGCCAGCTGGTGGGGTCAGGGGACACCCACCGACGCCCGGATCCCGCTCCTGCTCGGCGCCGCCGCTGGGACGGCGCTGAAATGGGCCCTTTACTACGAACCGGGTCCGGGCACCCAGGCCGCCGATCTGACCTACATCTACACGCGATACGCCGCCAACCCCCAGTACGAACACTTCGACGGCAAGCCGGTGCTCTTTGTCTACAGCCGCTCGGTGGCGAGCTGTGCCGATGCCGCCAGCTGGGTCAGCCTCAACGCGGGCCGGTTCTATCTCGACCTCCAGGTGTTCGGGGGATACCAGAGCTGCGCCATCCAGCCCGACCAATGGCACCAGTACGCCCCGGCGGAGCGCCAGGACGAGCAGGCGGGCCACAGCTTCAGCGTCAGCCCCGGCTTCTGGCTCTACAGTTCCGCCACCCCCTTGCTGGCCCGGGACCCAGTCGCCTTCACCCAGGCGGTCCAGGAGATGGTGGCCAGCGCCGAGCCCTGGCAGCTGATCACCACCTGGAACGAGTGGGGCGAGGGCACGGCGGTGGAGGATGCGGTGCAGTGGCAGTCAGCCGACCCCTACGGGCAGTACGTCGACATCCTCCACGCCATACCGTAGCCCGCGCCCCCACCTCCAGCACCCGGGGCCATGGGGGACTTTCGCAGCCGGTGGCCTGCGGATGGCCCCCAGCGGAAGGTCGCTCCAGGAAGCGGGGGCAGCCCCGCGGTTTGTGGCCAGCGGGCGAAGCGTCGCTACCGGCGTCTCACCCCGGTCACTCGCCAGGTGGGGGCGGGGCGAGCTTGCTGGCCTTGGCGATGGCCCGCTCCAGGGCCAGCTGGCACACCCGGCTCACGTTGATGTCGATGCCCCGGCCACGGAGTTCGTAGATGCGGGCCATCAGATCACCACCGAGATACACGGTCGTCTTGCTGGCGGCGGAGGCCTCACGGGAGGCCTGGGGCCGCAGCCAGGCTGGATCGTCGCGGCTCGAGCGGGTCATCCAGCAGCGCCGCCCCGGGCCTTCGGTCCCGGCTTTCCCGAGCGAGCCGCGGGCCTCGTGACCGGCGCGTCGGCGAGGGCGTCGGTGGCCCCACGGCTTGCTCCCCGGCTCTGCCGGTAGCTGCTGGCGGTCCTTGACAGGGTGGCGAAGGCGTCCCCGGACTGGGTGGCAGACGCGTAGCTCATGGTGTTGGCCAGGGGAACATTCATGGTGCGGCCCAGATCATAGGCGTCGATGTCGGCTCCCAGGAAGACGAAATCCCATCCCCGCTTGCGCCTCGCCCCCACCAGCTTGAAGACGCTTCTCTGAGTGAACTCCCGGCTGGCATTCTCGTAGCCGTCGGTCTGGATGATGACGAGTACGTGGTCGTACTCGTCGGCGACAGTGTCCGTGACCAAGATGGTCTGGCCGACGGCGTCCAGCAGCGGCGTCGCGCCCCGGGGCCGGAAGGGATTTTTGCGCGAGCCGAGGTCGGCGACCCGCGCCAGCGGGGTGGCCTTGTAGCAGGTCTGGCAGATCGGCTCACCCTCTTGCTGATCGAACTGCACCAGGGTCATAGCAGCTTCACCCGCCTTCTCCCGTTGCTGCTCGTGCAGGAACTCGTTGAAGCCGCTGATGGTGGCGTCGTAGCAGCTCGCCATGCTGCCGCTTCGATCCAGGATGAAGACCAGGAGGAATGTGTCCCCCGCCTCCGGCTTGATCTGCGACAGCTTCGCCTTGGTAGGTGCGGTCACGGCGTCCTCCTCCTTAATATGTGGCGGCAGTATACGCCTACCTACTAAGTATGTCAAGCTTCAACCATGAGCGGGCACGCCCGTCGGCAACGTCGGAGGCGGTACGGGTCTGCCGCTTGGTCGACGCCGGTCTGGAGGCAGCGGCCGGGAGATTGCTCGCGGGCCCCGAGCTGATGCCGATCAGCACTGCCATGGTGGGGCGGGCCAGCCATGTCGGCAGCGCCTCGCTGGCCAGTCTGGACGCACTCCAGCTGGCAACGGCGCTCTCGCTCGCGGACGATCGAGCGGCACTGGGCACCTACGATCGTCAGCCACTGGACGCGGCCGCGTTTGAGCCGCTCCCATTCGAAACTCCAGTCTGACTGGTGCGGTGCCCGCGCCGGGAGCTGCTCCCAGTCATCCGGGCTGACCAACAGTTGGGATGGGGGGCGTCCGCGGAGCACGGCCAGCGCTCACTGTGAGCCCGTCGTCGGCCATCCCATCCCCGACTTCGGCTTCACGGGCGAGGCGCTGGCTTTCAGCCCCCGGGGCTCGGGTCCAGCAGAGGGTGCCCGAGCC
>JAJZGN010000040.1 GCA_021798435.1 bacterium
CAGGGGTGACCGGGTCGCCGTCCTGGGCCCCAACGGCAGCGGGAAGACCACCCTGCTGCACACCCTGGTCGGGGACCTGCCCCCGGTGTCCGGGCGGGTGGTGCCGGGCTCGCGGGCCCGGGCCCGCCTCTATCGTCAGGACTTCTCCGACCTCGACTCCGACAGATCGGTCCTCCAGACCCTGTTGGACGACAATCCCCACACCCTGGCCGAGCGGGCCCGCTCCGTGCTGGGGGCGATGCTGTTCAGCGGCGACCGCGCTGAGGCTCGGGTCGGGGACCTCTCGGGCGGAGAGAAGGCGCGCGTGGCCCTGGCCCGCCTGGGCATGGACGAAGCCAACCTCCTTCTGCTCGACGAGCCCACCAACCACCTCGACATCCCCTCGCAGGAGGTACTTGAGGAAGCCATCCAACACTACCCCGGGGCCGTGGTGGTGGTCTCCCATGACCGCTATTTCGTGGACGCCCTCGGGCCGAGGGTCCTGGAGGTGAGGGAGGGAAGGCTGGAGGAGCGGCACGCTGCACCCCCCGCCCGGAGCACCTCCCGACCCGCTTCCCAGCGCCCCAAGCCGGCCCGGAAGCTCTCCCCGACCGGTCCCCGCCGGTCTCCTGCCCGCACCGAGCAGCGCATCGAGGCGCTGGAGGCCGAGCGCCAGGAGCTCACGCGAAGGTTGGGGACCCCCACCACCTATCGAGAACCTGGGGTCGGAGACGCCGTCGTGGAGCGGCTCCGCGCCGTCGAGCAGGAACTCGAGGCCAGCTACGCCACCTGGGTCGAGCTGGAGGGGACCACCGAGCGGTAGACCTCCGCGATCCGGGGCCGGACCGCGTTCCAGGAATACTTCTCGCGCACCGCCTCAAGGCCCCGGGCCGACAGTTCCCGCCAGTGGGCTCCGTCCAGAAGCTGCGACTCCACCGCCTGGCGCATCGCCCCCTGATCTCCGGGGGCCACCAGCACCACCCCGGTGTCCTCCAGATCGCGCAGCCCGGGCACGTCCATCGCCACCACCGGGGTGCCGCAGGCCATGGCCTCCAGCGCGGTCAGCCCCAACCCCTCATAGCGAGATGGCATCACCAGCACGTGCGCCCGCCGGTACGCCGCCCGCAGCTCCTCATCGCTCACCCGGCCCAGCACCCGCAGGCGTCCACCGAGCCCCTCGGCGGCCGTCACCGCCGCATGGAACAGCACCCCTTCCCCACATACCTCGGCCTCCAGGTCCGGGTGGTCGGTGAGAAGGCGGCGGAACATGGCCACGAAGTACTGCACTCCCTTGGTCGGGACCAGCCGACCGACGAAAAGGACGGTCGACCTGGGCCCCTCCCCAGGGTCCGGAAACAGCCAGGTCGTGTCGACCCCAGCCGGGATCACCGAGATCCGGTCCTTGGGCACCCCGGAGTCCGCCATCAGGGAGGCGGCGGTGGACGGGGAGACCGCGATCACGTGCTCGGCGAAACGGTAGCCCCGGGACTCCAGGTACCCCATGGGCATGGTGGCGATCCCCCGCCCATGGGCCGTCCGGTAGGTGTGGTGCGAGGTGTAGATGAGAGGCGCGTCCGGCGGGTGCCGGCGAAGCAGCACCCCTCCGGGCCCACCTTGGGCGTGCCAGAGGTCGGGCCGGACCGAGTCCGCCACCGCGCGCAACCTGTTGCGCAGAAAGAGGGAGAAGTCGAGAGGCGGACGCCTGGTGCGATGGGGCACCTTCAGCTCCGCCCCCCAGGGGCCGCGTCGAGGCGACACCATCGCCACCTCCCACCCCTCCCGGGGCAGCTCCGCCTCCAAGGAGCCGACGTACCTGCCCTGCCCTCCGATTGGAGGGAGGTCGTCGAAGGTGAGCACCGCCACCCGGGGACTCATCGCTGGCACCACCGGCAATAGACGGTGGCTCTCCCGGCGGTCCGCCGGGAGACGAGCGTCCGGCCACAGCGCACACAGGGCAGCCCGGCCCGGCCATATACGAGGAGGGACTCGTAGGCCTCTCCCCGGGCGCCGAAGCCATCCCTGTAGTCCGAGAACGAGGTGCCGCGCCGGCGGATCGCTTCCCTCATCACCACGGTGAGCGCGGCGCCGAGCCGTGCCCACTGCGACGCGGAGAGCGAGGCCGCGGTGCGGGTAGGACGCAGGCGCGCCAAAAAGAGGGCTTCATCGGCGTAAATGTTGCCGCATCCGGCCAGGGCACGTTGGTCCAGGAGTACCGCCTTCACCACCCGCCGGCTTCTCCGCACCTGCCCGTTCTCCGGCCACGCGTGGAAGGTGCGGTCCAGCGGATCCGGCCCCAGGGGCGGCAAAAGCCCGGCCTTGGCCAGCTGCCGCGCAGAGCCGAGCAGCACCCGGCCGAACCGCCGGGGGTCCCGATAGCGGAGCTCCCGGCCCGAGTCCAGCCGGAGGCGCAGGTGGGTGTGAGGTCGCACCGGCGCGGCCTCCTCTTCCAGGGTCAGGGTCCCGGTCATCCCCAGATGCACCACGAGCTGATCGCCGCTGGACAAGGGAGCGTGGATGAACTTCCCACGGCGAGTCAGGGCCCCGAAGACGGCGCCCTCGGCGGCGGCCCGAAAGGAGTCCGCCGACGGAAACCGCAGGACCACGGGGTTCAAGCTCAAAACCGCCTCCAGCCGTCTTCCCCGGAGATGGGGACGCAGGTCGCGGACGATGGTCTCTACCTCCGGGAGCTCGGGCACCGCTCGAACTCACTGCCTGGCGAGCCGCAGCGGAGCCAGGTCGCGCCAGTTGGGACCCGACTTGAGCTCCACCACCAGCGGAACCGCCAGCTCCATCACCCCCTCCATCGCCGTCCGGGCCAGGCCGCCGACGGCCGCGACCTCATCGGGGGGCGCCTCGAGCAGAAGCTCGTCATGAACTTGGAGGAGCGCCTGCGCTCGCAGGCCCTCCCGGCGGAGGACGCGGTCTGCCTCGATCATGCCCAGCTTCATGAGGTCCGCCGCCGACCCCTGCAGTGGCATGTTGATGGCCATGCGCTCGTTGGCCTCCCTCACCTGCCGGTTGCTGGAGGTGATCTCCGGCAGATAGCGCCGCCGCCCCAGCAGCGTCGTCACATACCCCTTGGTGCGAGCCTCCTCCCGCACGCCCTCCAGGTAGCTCCCCACGCCGGCGTAGGTGGCGAAGTATCGGGTGATGAACTCCTCGGCCTCGGCCGGGGGCATCCCCAGGTCGCGCGCCAACCCGTAGCTGGAAAGGCCGTAGAGCACCCCGAAGTTGACCACCTTGGCCATGCGGCGCTGGTCGGGACTGACCTGGTCCCGCCCCACCCCGAACACCCTGGCAGCGGTGTCCGCGTGGATGTCATCCCCCCGGCCGAACGCCGCCAGCAGCTCGGGGTCGCGACTGAGGTGGGCCAGGAGTCTCAGCTCGATCTGGGAGTAGTCGGCCGACACCAGCTCCCACCCCTCCTCCCCGGGAATGAAGGCAGCCCGGATCCGGCGCCCCAGCTCGGTGCGCACCGGGATGTTCTGAAGGTTGGGGTCGCTCGACGAGAGCCGCCCGGTGGCTGCCACCGCCTGGTTGAAGCTGGTGTGCACCCGACCATCCTCGGGGTCCACCAGAGCGGGCAGCTGGTCCACGTAGGTGCTCTTGAGCTTGGTGACCTGGCGCCACTCCAGGATGAGCGGGACCAGCGGGTGATCCTCCCGCAGCCCCTCCAGGGCGTGGGCGTCGGTGGACCGTCCCGTCTTGGTGCGGCGGGAACTGCGCAGCCCCAGCTCGTCGTAGAGGATCGTGGCCAGCTGCTGGGGCGACCCGGGCAAGAAGTCTCGGCCCGCCAGACGGAACATCTCCTCCTCCAGCCCGGCGATCTGAGCCCGGAGCTCGGCCGAGAGCGCCTGCAGCTGGCCCGAGTCCAGGCGCACTCCGGCGCGCTCCATGGTGGCCAGGACGGCCGCCACCGGCAGCTCCACGGTGCGCAGGAGCTCCTCCCCCCCTGCCTCTCTGAGTCTGACCCTCAACCCGGGCAAGACCGAGGCCACGCAGGCAGCTTCCGTCGCCAGCGTCTCCGGGGTGGACGGGGGCTCTGGCGCCCTGAGCCCGCCGTGCTCTCTGGCGAGGGTGGAGAGGCTCGGCGTACGGCCCCGGGAGTCGCTGAGGTACCCGGCGAGAACCAGGTCGAAGTCAACTCCCCGCAGGCTCCAACCGGCGCCTTCGAGGGCCAGGAGGTCGTCCTTGAAGTTGTAGCTGGCCTTGGCCTTTTCGGGGTCCGCCAGCAAGCGCCGCACCGGCTCCAGGGCCGCAGGCGATGTTCCGTTAAAAGGCACGAGGTAGGCGCGGGATGGGTCCGCAGCGAGGGCCAGAGCAACCACCCGCCCGTGCCTCGAGGGGCCTTCGGCGAGGACCCGGATGGCGACAGCGTTGGCGCTGGCGGCGAGATCGCCTGCGACCTCCTGGAGACGCTCCCTCCCCTCTACCACTTGGGAGTCGACTGCTGGCGACAGCGCCGGGACGGTCGCCACCGAGTCGGCCGAGGCCGGCAGGCGCGCCGCCAGACTGGGCATGCCCAGCTCCTCCAGCAGCTGGCGCGCCGCGCCGCGGTCGTAGTCACTGAGCCGGCAGCGGCTCAGGTCGAGCTGGACTCCCGGCACGTCCCTCACGATGGTGACCATCTCCCGCCCGAAGAGAGCCTCCTCGCGGTGTGTCTCCAGCGTGGCCCGCACCCTCCCGGGCGGCATGCTGGAAACCGACGCCAGGATCTGGTCCAGGTCCCCGAACTGCTGGATGAGCTGGGTGGCGGTCTTCTCCCCTATCCCCGGCACTCCTGGGATGTTGTCGCTGGCATCTCCCCGGAGAGCCTTGAAGTCCACCATCCGGGCCGGCGGAAAGCCATACCGCGCCTCGACCGCCTGAGGGTCGTAGACCACTGGGTCGCTGGCCCCTCGCCGGCTGGTCTGGACCCGGGTGACCTCGTCCACGAGCTGGATCAGGTCCATGTCGCCGGTCAGGATCGTCGTCTGGCAATCGAGGTCGCGGGCCTGCCGGGCCAAGGTGCCCAGGACGTCGTCAGCCTCAAATCCCGGTTCCACCTCCGTGGGGATGTTGAGCGCGTTGGTGATCTGGCCCAGGACCGGGATCTGGTCGATGAGCTCCTGGGGAGTCGGGGCCCGATGGGCCTTGTAGGTCGCCAGCTTCCGGTCGCGGAAGGTGGGGCCCGGGGGGTCGAAGGCGGCCACCGCACAGTCGTAGCCCTGACTCAGGGCCAGCAGGAGCATGGACGTGTAGCCATAGGCCACCCTGATCGGCACCCCGTGGCTGTTGGTCATCTCCGGGAGCGCGTGGAAGGCTCGGAAAGCCAGCCCGTGGCCGTCGATCAGGAGAAGGCGGGTGCGGGGTGTGCCGGATGTCGCCATCCCCGCCATTATGGGAAGACCCGAGGCGACTCAAGCCGCTGGGCCAGGTAAAGCCGGGACTCCCAGTCCACACGATAGCTGCCCCCGCTGGAGTTGATTACCTCCTCGATGGCGGCGAGGAGCTGGCGGCGGCGGGAGGGCGGCAGGCGCCGATGGTCGGATTGCGTAGCCATGAGCTGGGCATAGGCGCGAGCGTCGTAACACAGCTCGAACGCGAAGCGCTCCAGGCGGGGCGCCCGAAAGAGCCCTGAGGCGACGATCTCCCCGCTCCGGTCGAGATCCAGCTCCCCAGGGGGCAGTCCGGCCAGCTCCGGGGCCAGCCGTGAGTAGACACCGTCCACCCTGGCGCCCACCTCGGGGTCCCCCCCAAGGGATCTGTTCCAGATCAGGGCGAGCCAGCCTCCCGGGGCCAGAACTGCGGCGGACTTGCGATACCGGACCTCCGGGTCCACCCAGTGCCAAGCCTGCGCCGAGATCACCGCGCCGAAGCGCACGCGATCCGGGAGCCAGTCCTCGAAGGAAGAGGTCACGGCCCGGAGCCGTCCGGTCGGACCCAGACTTTCCTGGGCCAGCGCCATCATCTCGGGGCTGGGATCAAGGCCGGTCACTCGGAGACCACGCCGGATGAGCTCTTCGGTGGCAATCCCGGTGCCCATCCCCACCTCGAGCACGGGATCTCCGGCGCCCAGTCCGGAGACCTGAAGGAACCGGTCAAAGACTGCCGCGGGGTAGCGCGGGCGGCTGCGGTGGTAGCGGTCCGCCACCTCCCCGAACAGCTCAAACACCGCCCGTCCCGACAAGCCGACTCCTCCCGGCAACGCTCCAGGGCGCGGCCGGCCCCAACCGGCGCCGGGGCTATCATGAGCCACGAAGGCGGCCCTGGTCCGGTAACCAGCCGGCGGGGATCGTCCCCGACTACCTCAGCGGTGAGGAGCCATGGACCTGATCGAGATGGCGGTGGACAGCATCCGGATCCACATGCCCAGCGGGCAGCACGTAGTCGTCCTGAAGGAGAAGGACGCCGAGCGCTTCCTCCCCATCTGGGTGGGAGGCGCCGAGGCCAACGCCATCGCCCTCAAGATGGACCGGATCAACCCGGAGCGGCCGGTGACCCATGATCTGATGGCCAACCTGCTGGAGGCCCTCGGCGTGACCATCACCCGGGTGGTGGTCTCCGAACTCCGGAACGACACCTTCCATGCCCGGATCTTGGGCCGAGTCGGAGGTCGAGACCTGGAGCTCGACTCCCGCTCCAGCGACGCCATCGCCCTTGCCCTCCGGGTAAACTCGCCCATCTACGTCGCCAGCGAGGTGATGGACCAGGCTGCGGTCATCCCTCGGGGCGAGGACGAGGAATCCAAGTTGGAGGTCTTTCAGCAGATGGTCAATGAGATGAACCTCCCAGACCTCGACGATCGGGAAGGCTGATCAGCGGCCGCCAAGCGCGGGCCAGCATGGCGGAATGGCAGACGCGGCGGTCTCAAAAACCGTTGAGCGCAAGCTCGTGTGGGTTCGACTCCCACTGCTGGCACCACTATCTAATCTCGAGGTACTTCCGACCGCGCTACTCCCGATTTGAGATTGACGCCCTTGCGGAGCCGGGGGTATCGCGCTCCAGCTGAGCCTTCCGTTGGAGACATCGGGAGCGGCGGGGCGAGGGCCATTGCCTTCGCCGCGCTCATGGGCTGAGCGCCGAGGAAGTCTGCGTCCACGGCGACAACTGTCTCCTCGCACCGTGTTCACACGTGGGGCGTCCGACCGCTTTGCGGCGCCCTCACCACCCCCGGAACGGCAGCCGCGGAGCTCGGGGCCCGGGTAGAAGGGACTCTGCTACCGGCGTCGGAATGCCCGGACCACCAGCCAAATGAGGCCCGCAGTGCAGGCCACTGCGATGACGTTCGGCAGAATGATGGTGAGGGGCATAGCAGCGGAACTCGAGACGACTATACCTCCGGCGGTTTCCGCCGCCGCAGCCCCAATCGGGGGGTCGCGGGACTCAGCTCTCCGGAATCCAGGCGCCAATGGCGGTACTCTCACCTCCCACCCGGCCGCGCCTTGGCGCCGACCCGGGGGGAGCGACTCCGGCGGGCCGGGCGACAGCGCCGGCAGGGCAGAGTTGGCGTTCCCCTGAGCACCGAAGGCCGAGCTCGCGCGCAAGCTGACCTTCGGCCTGCTGGGGATGGGCGGCTGCTGCCGCGCTGGCGCGGCATCCCCGGTGGCCCCTTCGCCGGGCAAATGCCGCATCCGAGTCCACCTGACCGCCCCCGGCCTCGGACTCGCGGGCGGTATACCCGATGCGCGGCCTCCCACGGGGTCAGGACGAGCCGCGCCGGTCGGTGCGCGGGGGCCGGCTCACGGTCCGACCATATACTGCGAGGGTGAACTTGGCGGTGGTGCTGGTTGGCGATGTCGCCACCCTGCTCAACCTGTACGCGCTGTGCATCTTCGTCTGGGCGCTACTCTCGTTCTTCCCTGGATCCCAGGGGAGCACCCTGGGCCGCATCCTCGACAGCCTGGTGATGCCGGTCATCGCGCCACTCAGGCGGATCCTACCCCGCATCGGGGGCTTGGACTTCTCGCCCCTGCTGGCGATCGTCCTCGTGTACGCGCTGGCGGGGGCTCTCCAGGGGGCGGCCAGCTCCGGTTTCGTGAATCTGCCGGGCACCGTGATCTCGGTGGTTCTTGAGTTCCTCAGCGCCCTGCTGGTGGTGATCGTGCTCCTGCTCCTGATCAGGGTCCTCATCGGGCTGCTCCACGTGGACCCCTGGCACCCCCTGGTGCACGCAGTGCGTCAGATCACCGATGCCTTCGTGGACCCCATCGCGCGCCTGACCCGCACCCGGGGCGAGAGCGCCGCCGTCCTCGCCTTCGTGGTCTTCTTGGTGCTCTACATCGGACTCGCCCAGGTTCTCTTCCCGATCCTGCAGAACGGGGCCGCGCGGCTTTAGGCCCCGGCTCCGCTTCCCGGCCGACGACACCCCCCGGGCGGCTCACTCGAGGCGCGGAGGACTGCGGGCCCTGGCAGGCATTCACCTTGAGGTGCAACCGGCGGGGTCCGGTTCCGGGAGTGTGACGCCCTCAGCCTGGGCGATGAGGCGTTCCGCGCCGCCGGCGCGCCAGGGCCCTCGGCACCGCCCGGCCGGCGGCCGAGACCGCCCATGCCAGATGGGCGCCCAAGCCTGCCTCCTGGGGGCCACGGGCGAGGGCGCCGGACGCCTCGCTTGGCTCCGGCTGGAGGAGCTGCCATGACCTGGTCAGGGCGGCGCCGAAGGCCCCGAAGACCACGTAGGCGAGGTCGTACACCAGATCGGAGTTCGTGGGCTGCAGTACCAGCAGGAACCCCACCACCAGTTCGCAGATGTAGAGCAGCAGCGAGCCGATGAAGAGGCGCGTCGAGGTGTCGCGCCGGGCGAAGCCGCCGTAGTGGGTCCTCAGAGTGGACCAGATCGCTCCCACCGCCAGGGCGGTCGCCGGATAGCCCAGGTCGGTGCGAGGCAGGATCGCCCACAGTGATAGCAGGAGAGCGTTGGTCAGCGCCGTGAAGGCGGCGCCGGCCAGGGCCCGGTTGGCGCCACGGGCGGTTGCCCCCAGGATCTGCTCGTAGCGCAGGCTGATGGCGACGAAGAGCAGGCCGACGAGGCTTCCGGCGACGGCGGCGCTGGCGGTGAAGAACCCGACCAGCGTACTGGAGGTCATCCGCGAAGTCTCTCACCGGAGGGGAGATAGCCGCCGGAGAATGCTTTCCCCAGAGGCGCCGGGCGGCGCGGTGGAGGGGCCCAGACGGTCGTCTGAGGTCAGCCCGCGGCGATGCGCTCCGGTCCGCGGGGCCTCGGCGCCGGCGCCTCGGCGTGCCTGCGCTCCACCCGAAAGCAGCCGGGACCGAGAAGCGCCTCGACCCGAGACTGGAGCTGCGGCGCCGCCTCGACGCGATGGCTCTCCCCCAGCTCCAGCTCGTGGACCTCGCCCTCCTCCAGGAGGTGCAGCACCACAGGAGTCGTGCCCGGAGTGCCAGCCAGGACCTCGGCCAGTGCCGCCACCACCTCTTCGGTCGGATCCCGCACTGTGAGGTGAAGGACCGCGTCCGGGCGCCAGCCGACCAGGGTGGGGGCGTCCACCGCCAGGACCCACTCGGCGATCAACCGGGCCGTCTCGGCTTCGTCGGCCGTTTCCTCCTCCCCGGGGTCGGCGCGCTGGCTCGGCGGCTTGGCCGATGAGCCCACCTCGACCCTGCCCCGGACCACCACCACCGCGTCCGGGTGGAGCAGGGCCTCGGCAGCCGCGAAGACCTTGGGAAATACGATCAGCTCACAGGTGCCGGTGAGGTCCTCGAGCACCCCGAAGGCCATCGCCTCCCCCTTCCGGTTCTGAACCCTTCGGCACTCCCTGAGGGCCCCTCCCACCTGGACCACTTTTCCCGGCAGGCGTGGGAGCTCGTCCAGGTCGGCGTCGGTGCAGTCGCGCAGCCGGTCGCCCAGCTGGGAGAGGGGGTGGCGGCTGAGGTACATCCCGAGGAGTTCGCGCTCCCACGCCAGTCGCTCCCGCTCCTCGTCTGGAGACAGTGGGCCCCGGGGGGGCTGAGCTGCCCCGGCCTCGGGGGTGGCGCCGTCGTCGAAGAGGGAGACCTGGCCCGCCTCCACATCCCGAGCCGACCGCTCTGCCTCCCGCATCGCCCCTTCCAGCTCCAGGAGGAGCCAGCCCCGGTCCCCCAGGGCGTCGCAGGCACCTGCTCGGACGAGGGCCTCCAGAACCCGGCGGTTGAGGTCGCGACCCCGCACCCGGCGGCAAAGGTCAAGCAGTGACCGAAATGCCCCCCCCTCCTCGCGCGCCGCCACCAGCGCCCGCGCCGCCCCCTCCCCCACGTTCTTCACCTGCTGAAGTCCGTAGACGATGACCCCAGCCTCGCTCCCCTCGCCGGTGTCCGGTGGGCCGCCTGCCCAAATGCTGAAGGCCGGTTGGGAGCGGTTGACGTCGGGAGGGAGCACCTCGATCTGCCTCGCCCTGGCGTCCAGGATCACCCTCTTCACCCGATCCAGGTCGCCCGCCCGGCTGTTGAGCAGAGCGCACATGTACTCCAGGGGGTGATTGGCCTTGAAGTAGGCGGTCTGGTATCCGATCAGCCCGTAGGCCACCGCGTGGGCCTTGTTGAAGCCGTACCCCGCGAAGCGGTCGATGTAATCGAAGAGCGCCCCCGCCAGGGACTCCTCCACCCCGTTCGCCACCGCCCCGGCCGCGAATCGGTCGCGCTGGGCCGCCATCTTGGCCTTGTCCTTCTTGCCCATGGCCGCCCGGAGGAGGTCGGCCTCTCCCATGGAGAACCCCGCCACCGCCGAGGCGATCTGCATCACCTGGTCCTGATAGAGGATCACCCCATGGGTCTCACGCAGGATCGGCTCCAGCGCCGGGAGCATGTAGGAGATCGGCTCGTCGCCGCGCCGCCGCCGCATGTACATGTCTATGACCCCGCCCTCGATCGGCCCCGGCCGGTTCAGGGCGTTCGCGGCCGCCAGATCCTCGATGGACCCGGGCCGCATGTCCATCAGCACCCGGCGCCCCCCCTCGCCCTCCAGCTGGAACACCCCGATGGTGTCTCCCCGGGCGAGGAGGTCGTAGGTGGGCCGGTCGTCCAGCGGTAGGGCGTCCAGATCGGGACGGGCCCCGGTGGACAGCTCGACGTGGTCCAGGGTCTCCTCCAGAACGGTGAGGTTCTCGAGCCCGAGGAAGTCCATCTTCAGCAGGCCGAGCTCCTGCACCCCGTTCATGTCGAACTGGGTCACCACGGACTCCCGGTTGGTGGTGCCCCGCTGCAGCGGCACGTAGTCCACCAGGGGCCCGGGGCCGATCACCACCCCACCCGCGTGGGTGCCGGCGTTCCGGGCGATCCCCTCCAGCCGCCGCGCGGTGTCGATGAGCTTGGCCGCCCAGCCCTCTCCCTCGTAGAGCGCTCTCAGCTCCTTGGACTCCTCCAGAGCCGCCTCCAGGGTCATGCCCGGACGGATGGGAACCAACTTGGCGAGCCGGTCCACGTCCGGCAGGGGGACACCCTGGACCCGGCCCACGTCTCGGATGGCCGCCCGAGCCGCCATGGTCCCGAAGGTGATGATCTGGGCCACCCGATCCGATCCGTACTTCCGAGTGACGTAGTCGATCACCCGGCCGCGGCCGCTGACGTCGAAGTCGATGTCGATGTCGGGCATCGACACCCGCTCCAGGTTGAGGAACCGTTCGAAAGTAAGCCCGTAGCGGAGGGGGTCGAGAGAAGTGATCCCCAGGGAGTAGCTGACGAGACTTCCAGCCGCCGACCCCCTTCCCGGACCGATCTTCACCCCCTCCTCGCGCCCCGCCCGGGTGAAGTCCCAGACGATGAGGAAGTAGGCGGCGAAGCCGGTCTTGGCGATCACCTCCAGCTCGTATCCCAGCCGCTCCCGATACTCGGCAGGAACTGGATCGCCGACCCGAGCGGCCAGACCGCGCTCTGCCACCTCGCGGAGGAAGCCGTCCGAATCCAGCTCCGGCCCGGTGTCGTAGCGGGGCAAGAGCGGCCGGTGCAGGACCGGCTCGAAGGCGCAGCGCTCGGCCAGGGCGGCGGAGTTGCCGACAGCTTCGAGGCAGTCGGGGAACTTGGCCGCCATCTCCTCAGCCGAGGTCAGGTAGAAATGCGGGCCGGCGAAGCGAAGCCGCTTGGGGTCCTCGACCCGGCTTCCAGTTTGGATGCAGAGCAAGACGTCGTGGGCGACCGCGTCGTCCGGATGGACGTAGTGGCTGTCGTTGGTGGCCACCAGCGGAAGCCCGGTGCTGCGGGCGATCTCCAGCAACCCCTCGCGAACCGCCGCCTCCTCCTCCATCCCATGGTTCTGAAGCTCCAGGTAGAAGCCGTCTGGCCCCAGGATCTCGGAGTACTCCCGGCAGAGCGCCTCCGCCCCCTTGGTGTCGCCGGACAGGATGCGCTGAGGAATCTCCCCGCCCACACACCC
>JAJZGN010000246.1 GCA_021798435.1 bacterium
CCGGGGGGCGTCTCGCCGCGCCGCTCCGCCCTCGGAGCCGGGCTCGGCGTGATCGGGTACATCCTCCGCCGCTGCGGCCACGCCCTGGTGGTCCTCCTCGGGGTGAGCATCATCGTGTTCACGCTCCTGCACCTCCTGCCCGGCGGCCCGGCCCGAGCCAGCCTGGGCCTGCGGGCCAACCCGGCCTCCATCGCAGCGTTCAACGCCCGATATGGGTTGAACCAGAGCCTTCCGGTCCAGTACGTGATCTGGATCGGCCAGCTGCTGCGTGGCAATCTGGGCTACTCATACAAGCTCAATCAGAGCGTCACCTCGCTTCTGGCTGAAGACATCCCGCGCACCCTGGCGCTCGCGGGCTCGGCGACCCTCCTGGCGGTGGCGGTGGCGATTCCGCTGGGGATGCTCCAAGCGGTGCGCCGCAACACCGTCGTGGACTACACCCTCACCGGCCTGGCCTTCCTGTTCTACTCCATGCCCAGCTTCTTCCTCGGGATCATCCTGATCATCCTCCTCAGCGACACCGTGCCCCTGCTGCCCTCCACGGGCCCCACCGCCACCGCCCCGCTCTGGAATCAGCTCCCGAACCTGGCCCTGCCGGTCCTCACCCTGACCCTGATCACCCTGGCCCTGTTCAGCCGCTACATGCGGTCCTCGGTCCTGGACAACCTGGCCCAGGACTACGTGAGGACCGCGCACGCCAAGGGGCTCAGGCCGAGGCGGGTGCTTTTCCGCCACGTCTTTCCCAACTCGGTGCTGCCGATCATCACCTTGGTCGGCCTGAGCCTGCCCGGCATCCTGGCCGGGGCGCTGATTGTGGAGTCGCTCTTCAACTACCCGGGGATGGGCTTGCTCTTCTGGACTGCGGCCCAGAGCGAGGACTTCCCGGTGATGCTGGGAACCAGCCTGGTCGTCGGCGTGGGCGTGGTCCTCGGTTCGCTGATCGCCGACGTGCTGTACGGCGTGGCCGATCCCCGGATCCGGTATTGATGATGCCGTCTGCCCTGGCGACCCGAGGGCGGAACCGAAGGGGCGGAGCTGGGCCGTGGTAGACCTGCCCGTCGACTTCGAGGCCCCGAGCTCCCCGGCCGGAGAGGAGCCGGATCAGGAGCGGGGACTCGCCGCCGGCCTCAAGGGTTTCGCCGCCAATCGCCTGGCGGTGGCCGGGCTGGCGGTGATCGCGGCGTTCTTGCTCTTCTGCTTTGTGGGGCCCTTTCTCTATCGCACCAACCAGGTGGCCACGGACATCGCCCGGGCCAACCTGCCGCCGGGCGCCGGACATTTGCTGGGGACCGATTCGGTGGGATACGACATCCTGGGCCGGCTCATGGCCGGGGGGCGGATCACCCTCGTGGTGGCCATCCTGGTTTCGGTGCTGGCCGTCACCGTGGGGCTCGTCTGGGGTGCGACCGCCGCCTACGTCGGGGGGGTGGTCGACGACGTCATGATGCGGATCGTGGATGCCTGGCTGGCCATCCCCAGCCTGTTCCTGCTCATCTTCCTGGACGCCCTGCTGAGACCGTCGGTGCTGGTCCTCATCGGCGTCATATCCGCCCTGGCCTGGATGGCTCCGGCGCGGCTGGTGCGCGCGGAGGTGCTGTCCCTGAAGACCAGGCCCTACGTGGAGGCGGCGCGAGGTGCCGGCGCCACCGGCGCCGGGGTGCTCCGGCGCCATCTGCTCCCCAACGTGGTGGGGACGATCGTGGTCAATGCCACCTTCCAGGTCGCGGACGCCGTGCTGACGGTTGCGGCCCTCAGCTTCCTGGGCCTGGGCATACCTCCTCCAGCGGCCAACTGGGGAAGCATGCTGTCCAACGGGGTCGACTACGTCTTCGCCGGGTATTGGTGGCAGATCTGGCCGGCCGGAGTGGCCATCGTCCTGGTGGTGGTGGCCTTCAACTTCGTGGGTGACGGGCTCCGGGACGCGGTGGACGTCCGTATGAGGCGGCGGTGAGGGCTGGAGCGCCTTCCCCCGTGGCCCGGGCGCGCTCGGCCGGTGATGCCGCTGGTCGTGCCGGGAAGGCGCCACCCGAGTACCCCGCCTGGGCATGCGCACCGCGCGCGGTGCACCGGCCCCGAGCCGCGGAACTGGAGGGGTCTCCGGGATCGCCGGGGCCTCGCTAGAGCGGGGCCCGCGGGCCGCGGCAGGCGGCCGTAAGGCTCAGGTGGCCGGCCGCGGCCACCGAGGTGGGGCCGGGCCAAGGGTGGGGCGGGGAGTGGCCGGGGTCGGCTGAGGTAGCGGTGGGCGGCAACCGGGTTCTCAACAAGGAGCAGGCAATGGAACTGGGACTAGCCGGACGGCGGGCGGTGATCACGGGCGGATCACGCGGCATCGGGCTGGCCATCGCTCGGCAGCTGGCCACCGAGGGCTGCGAGGTAGCGCTCTGCGCTCGGGACCCGGACGGCCTGGAGGCCGCCCTGGCCCAGGTGCGAGAGCTCGGCGTGCGGGCTCATGGCGCTCGGGCGGATGTCACCGACGGCGAGGCGTTGGCGGCCTTCGTCGACGGAGCCGCGGCCAGCCTGGGCGGGATAGACTTCGTCGTCGCCAATTGCGGCGGCTCGTCGGGTGGTGGCCTGAGCGAGGCGACCGGCGATGACTGGGCCCGCACCTACGCGCTGAACGTCACCCATGCGGCCCTCCTCCTCCGCGCTGCCCGACCCCATCTCAGGCCCCGCAGCGGCGCCGCCGCAGTTCTCGTGTCGTCGATCTCGGGATGGAAGCCTGCGCCCCGGGCCCAGTACGGCAGCAGCAAGGCGGCCCTGATCTATCTCGCGGCGGCCCTGGCGCGCGAGCTCG
>JAJZGN010000247.1 GCA_021798435.1 bacterium
CGCCTACCTGCCCGGATTCCAGCGCGTCAACCGGGACGACATGTCCCCGGGTTCCACGGTCATCGCCTTCGACGCCGGCAGTCCGTCCCGCTTCGGCGACCTGGGGCCGCGCATCGCCACGGCTCCCCTGACGATCCTCTTCGACCATCACATCAGCAACGACGGCTTCGGGGATCTCGGGGTGGTCGACCGCCAGGCTGCCGCCACCGGGATGGTGGTGCTCTCCCTCCTGCGCCAGTGGGGGGCGGAGATCACCCCGCCGATGGCGACCAACCTGTATGCGGCCATCTTCACCGACACCGGTGGGTTCCGGCACGACAACACCTCAGGACCGGTGCTGCATGCGGGGGCCGACCTCGTGGACCTCGGGGCCGACCCGGCGTTCGTGGCGCTGCGCTCCTACAAGTGGAGGCCGGCCACGACCCTGCGCCTTCAGGCGCTGGCCGCCAGCGCCGCCCACTACGAGCTGGGGGGGCGGCTCATCTGGACGGCGGTGACGCAGCAGATGCTGCAGGAGGCCGGAGCGGCGCTGGAGGAGACCGAGGGGATCATCGACCTCCTCCAGACCCTGGACACCATGCGGTGCGCGGTCCTGTTCAAGGAGGCAGGGGAGGGACTCACCAAGGTGAGCCTCAGGACGCGCGGGCGGCTGGCGGCGCACGAGCTGGTCGCTGACCTGGGGGGTGGGGGCCACTTCCGGGCAGCAGGGGCCGAGCTCCGCTCCGGGCTGTTGGAGGCCGAGGGGGCCGTGCTCCAGCGAGCTCGAGCGGCTGTGCTGGAGGAGGGCGAGGGGTGACCGCTCCGGTCGAAGTGGTTCCCAACCCGCTCCGCCGCACCGGTCGGCCGCCCGGAGTGACAGGGGTCCTCAACCTGGCCAAGCCCGCCGGTATCACCTCGTTCGCCGCCATTCGGGACGCCCGCCGCGCGCTCGGCGAGCGGCACATCGGGCACGCTGGCACCCTCGACCCGGCCGCCACCGGGGTGCTGCCCCTCTGTGTGGGGCGGGCGACCCGGCTCGTGGAGTACATCCTGCGCCAGCCCAAGACCTACAGGGCGCGCCTTCGGCTGGGAGAGACATCCGACACCGGAGACCTCGAGGGGGAGGTGAGGGCAGGTTCCTCCGCCGCGGCTCTGGACCGAGCACTGGTGGAGAAGGCGCTCGAGGGGTTCGTCGGCAGGATCGAACAGGTCCCGCCGATGCACTCCGCGGTCCGCCATCAGGGGCGCCACCTCTACGAGCTGGCGCGGCAGGGGGTGACTGTGGAACGGAAGCCCCGGGTCGCCGAGATCCACAGCATCCGGGTGCTGGCGTTCAATCCGGGGGAGGTGGCCGAGGCGGAGGTGGAGGTCGTCTGTGGCAAGGGCACGTACCTCAGGGTGCTGGCGACCGACCTCGGGGAGCGGCTGGCCGTGGGAGGGGTGCTGGCCTGGTTGGAACGCACCGCCTACGGACCGTTTCGTCTGGAGGAGGCGGTGTCGGTGTCTCAACTGCTGGCGGCGGACGACCCCCGGTTGCTCCTCCTGCCCCCGGAGGCCGCGGTCCAGGGCATGCCCCGAGTCGACCTCCTACCCGGGGCCGCGGCTGCCGTCCAGCGTGGCCAGGGCGCCTGGCTGCAGCGCGGGCCCCAGGGACAGCCGGTGGCGGGGGAGGTGAGGGCCCATGGCCCGGACGGCCAGCTCTTGGCGGTGGGCACCCTCGCCGGCCTGCGGTTCCAGCCTCTCAAGGTGATCGCCCCCATCGGTGGCTGACCTGGGGGTCGGGGTGCGGGGAATCTTCGGCACCCCTCTGGACGGCCCGCCCACAGATGGCCCTCCGGTGGTGGTGGCGGTGGGCAATTTCGATGGAGTGCACCTGGGCCATCAGCGGCTCCTCGAGGCGGCCCGCGAGATGGCCGGTCCGAGCGGGATGGTGGTGGCCGTAACCTTCGAGCCCCATCCAGCGCACCTCCTGCGTCCGCAGGCGGTGCCAGGGCTCCTCACGCCGCTGCGGCTTCGTCGGCGTCTGCTGGCCGAGGCCGGCGTGGATCAGGTGCTGGTGATCCCCTTCAACGACCGGCTGCGGGCCCAGCAGCCGGCGGAGTTCCTCTCGCGCTTGCGCCATCAGCTGGCGGTCGTCGGGTTGGCGGCCGGGCCTCGGCTGTCACTGGGCCGGGACGGAAGCGGTGGGGTGGAGTTCGTCCGCGCCTACGCGAGAGAACACCGGCTCAGGCTTGAGGTGGTGGACCAGGTGGTGGTCGGAGGGGTAGCGGTGAGCAGCTCTGAGCTTCGGCGCCTGCTCCAGGAGGGCCGGGTCTCGGAGTACCCGCTTCTCGCCGGGCATCCTTTCGAAGTGATGGGTGAGGTGGTGCGGGGCGAGGGTTTGGGCCGGATCCTGGGCTTCCCGACTGCCAACCTGAGAACCCTGCCGGCTCAGCTCCTCCCCCCCGATGGGGTCTACATCATGACCTGGCGGCTGGCCTCGGGGGGAGAGCCGAGGCCGGCGGTGGGAAGCGTCGGCACACGACCGCACTTCTCCGGGCGAGACCGGCGCTTCGAGGTCCACGGGCTCGGCCCCACCCCCGACCTTTACGGGCTGGAGCTGATCGCCGAGGTCCTGGAGCGAGTCCGGGGCCAGGAGACGTTCCGCTCCGACGCGGAGCTGGTGGCGAAGATGGCCGGGGACCGCCGCCGGGCCGAGGAGTTCTTCTCGGGAATCCCCTAGGGGGATCCGCGATCAGGCCGTGCGGGGTCGGGTGCCCGCAGTGGCCAGGGCGGAGAGGATCACCGCCAGCACGATCGCCACCA
>JAJZGN010000248.1 GCA_021798435.1 bacterium
CGACACGGAGGGCCGGGCCCAGGGATGGTGCCAGTTCGGCGGCCCCGAGGAGCTCTCGAACATCAAGCACGCGCGCGAGTACCTCAAGGACCCGCCGCCGCGTCCGGACTGGCGGATCACCTGCTTTTTCGTCGACCGGCGGCATCGCCGCCAGGGCATTGCGCGGGCAGCTCTGGAAGGAGCGCTTGAGCAGATCGCCGGTTCCGGCGGCGGTGTGGTGGAGGCGATTCCCGAGATCACCGCCGGCCGCGAGGCGCCGGGGCGCTTCCTCTTCAGCGCCAGCGTCGAACTCTTCGAGGAATACGGCTTCACCCGAGTCCGTCAGGTGGGGAAGCACGCCTGGATCGTGAGCCGCGTGGTCGGTCGCAGCTGAGCGGCCGCGGTCGCGCCCGGGAGCGCCTTCAGGGGCCAGAGCGCTCGCAGAGCCGCACCGCAGCCCGTTCGGCCGCTGCTCGCACCCGCGGCACGGAGTCTTCCAGCATCTTGAGCACGGCGCTCAAGGCGTCTTCTAGGCCCCGCTGCGCGATCAGCTTGGCTGCCACTTCGCGGACCCGCCAAGCCGGATCTGCGGGGGACCGTACGACGGCTGGCACCGCAATTTGGTCCCACGCGTACAGGAGGCCGCGACACGCCCACACCCGCGGCCAATAGCCACCGCTGCCCCCTTCGCGGCCGGACAGGACGGGCTCTGCGTGCGGACCTCCGAGTGCCAGGATCAGAAAGTCGTCGGTGCCCCGTCCTTCGAGCAGGTCGATGGAGCCGGCGAGGAAAGACGGCCTGCCCCGGCGTGCGCACTCGGCCTTCACGCTCTGCCACGGAGTGACCCCCCAAATGCCCGGCACCGCGCCAGGGTGCCAGAACTGAGCTCGCTCGGAGAGCAACACTCTGCGGGCGTCGCCTCCTTCCCGGGTCTGGTCGGTCCGGGATGTCACGCTTATGCCAGGCCGTTCGACTCTGTGTGGTACGACCCCTTGGTACCACCTAGACCGCTCGGAACCTCGGCCGCCCCCAAGCTGCTGGCTGGACCTCTCGCCGCCGACGAGCCAGCTGGGACGGATTCGAAGCTCGGATCGCGCAATCCAGAGTGGCTTGTCATCTGGAGATCCTCCGTGGGCGCTGGCGCGCAGTCTCGCGCGGCGCGGGAGCCGGCCCCACACTCCTCCGACTCGGAACGGCTCACGACCCCGTCGCTGGCTGGGAAGGCTCCGGCCGCGGTTGGGGCGAGGATGCGTCGGACGCGTCGGACGCGTCCAGTTCCCTGCCCCACGGGCGCGCAACAGCTAGATTGGGGTCAGCGATGAGCGTGGGAAGGTCGTCCTTTCATCCGTCTAGGAGCGCCGCGTTCTGGGGCGCTGGCGCAGCGGTCGTTCTTGTCCTCATTTTGGTCGGCGTGCTGGTCAGCTACGGCAGCGGCAGCGCGCCCTCGGTTCCGGGCGTGACTTCGGACCAGCTTGCGGCCACCGGCGTGGCCCTCCAAAGCCCGCGGGGTGCCACTCCGGCGCTCGACTCCGCGGCCAGCGCGGAGAGGGCAAGCCATGCCCAATTGCGGGGCTGGAAGCTCTTGAGTGGCGTCCTGGCTGCCTATCACAATTCGTCGAGCGGCGTTTCCTGCGCGCAGTGCTGGATCTTCGAGGCGGTTCCTCCTTGGGGACTGGACGCCGTCTCCGGCCGCAGTGGACCAACTCAGCCCTGCTACCAGAACGACGGAGTTTTGACGTTCTTCCTGGTGGTGGTGAACGCCGGGTCGGGCCTGGTGGTTGATATGGCGGGCAGCAACGCCACGGCGGATGGGCAGCCGCTTTCGCGGGGACCAAGAGTTGCTTGCCCCAGCCCTCCGCGCCCCTCCTCCTGATCAGCACGGGGCCACTAGCGGCGCCTTTCGGATGTTGGACTGGAGGGTGGAGGTCGCCCAGGCCACGGCCTGGCGCGCCTCCAAGTACGGGGACTGCCCCGAAACTGGCGAACTGGCCCATGCCCGGCAGCGGGGCCTTCGGGGCCTCTGCCACCGGCCGGGAAAGGGCGGCGGGCGCCCTCGACCTCGGGCTGGGTGCACCTTTGGCCGTCCCGAACGGTGGGCAGGCCAGGGGTAAAGCGCTGCCACCGAAGTCGCTGGTTGGGGCGGGAGGGGTCGAACCTCCGACCTCCCGATCCTGGGTCAGGCGCTTCACCAAAGCGCCGGTGGCCGAGTTCATAGGAGCACCCGACCTGATGGAAGCGCTACCGAATAGCGCTCGTCACAGTCCCTTTCCGATCACGTTCGCTTAAGCTTCGGGGAGGGCAGTTGAGCACCCGCTACCCGGGGCTGGCATCTCCGACACTCCCCGTCCCGGAGATGGCGGCACTCGGGAGGCAGGCCAAGCCGCGTGACACCAGGTCGCGCCCATCACAGCTCACCAGACGGGCCCCCGCGCTCCGAGCGGCCGCCACATAGGCGGCGTCGTAGGCCGAGATCCCGTGCTCCGCAGCGATGAGCGTGGCATTCGCGAGAAGCTGCGAGTCGGCACGGATCAGGCCCCCATCGTCCGCCACCGCAGTGATTCGGTCACACAATCGGCCCGCCACCACTTCGTCGTGCCAGGAACGAACCGCGACGTTGGTCACCTCATAGAACGCCAGATCCAGGGTGGCAAGGGGGTCGGGACCCGCGAGCAGCCGGACGGCCGGGTTGTGGTTGGCGTCATCCAAGTCCTCTCGAGCGAGAAGGACGCTCGCATCGACCAGCCAGAGGGTCAAGGTTCCGGCCTGGTCGCCTTGACGAGCTCGGCCACATGA
>JAJZGN010000249.1 GCA_021798435.1 bacterium
GTGGATGACGTTCCCGGCGGCCAGGAAGAGCAGCGCCTTGAAGCAGGCGTGGGTGAAGAACTGGAACATCCCCGCGGAGTAGGCGCCCACTCCGACCGCGAAGATCATGAGCCCTATCTGGCTCATGGTGGAGTAGGCGATCACCCGCTTGATGTCGAACTGGGTGCAGCCGATGATGGCGGCCATGAGGGCGGTGCCGATCCCCACCACCGCCACCAGCCCGCCCGCCACGGGCGCCTGCTGGAAGATGGGGTGGAACCGGGCCACCAGGTAGACCCCGGCCGTGACCATGGTGGCGGCGTGGATCAGCGCCGACACCGGGGTCGGACCCTCCATGGCGTCGGGGAGCCAGGTGTGAAGCGGCCATTGCGCCGACTTGGCAGCCGCGCCCAGGAAGAGCAGGATCCCGATCGCGGTCACCATTCCCCCACCGACCGGCCCCAGGCCGCCATGGAAGTGGGCCCCGGGCCCGACGTTGGCGAAGATGGTCTGCAGGTCCACGGTGTGGAGGAGCCGGCCGGAGGGGCCTCTCAGGTTGAGGAAGATGAGGAAGGCCGCCAGGACCAGTCCGACGTCCCCGATCACCTGGGTGACGAACGCCTTGCGCCCCGCCACCACCGCCGACGGGCGCTGGTACCAGAAGGCGATCAAGGCGTAGGAGGCGAAGGCCACCATGGCCCAGCCGATGATGAGGAACACCATGCTGTTGCTCATCACCAGGACCAGCATGCTGGTGATGAAGAGGTTCATGAGGGCGAAGAAGCGGTTGAAGCTCGGGTCCTCGGCCATGTAGCCCACGCTGTAGACGTGGATCAGGCCCCCGATCCCGGTGATCACCAGCATCATCAGGATGGCCAGGGGGTCGATGCGCACGCTGAAGGCGGCGCTGAGTCCCGCGTGGGCGGAGACCCCGGATCCGGCACCTATGGAGGCGTTGAGCCAGCTCCAGAAGGTGACCGTCACCCCGCGGTGGGACGGGCTCTGGGCGAGCATCGTGGCCAGAAGGACCAGGGTGGCAACGAAGGCCCCCAGCACCGATCCCGGCCCTAGGTAGGTGACGACCCGGCGCGGCAGCCGCCCGGCGGTCGCCGCGTTGACGGCGAAGGAGGCGGTGGGCAAACCGAGGACCACGGCGCTGAGCACCAGCGTCAGCTGAGGGTTCACTCCGACATCTCGCTGAGTTCGTCCAGGTCGAGGCGCCGCCCACTGCGGTAGACGCCGGTTATGAGTGCCAGGCCGACCACCACCTCACTGGCGGCCACCGCGATCACGATGAGGGCGAAGACCTGGCCGGCCATGGTGTGGGTGTAGCGGGCATAGGTGACCAGGGCCAGGTTCGCTGAGTTCAGCATTAGCTCGATGCACATGAAGACCACGATCGGATTGCGGCGCACCAGGACCCCTGCCGCCCCGGTGGCGAACATCGCGGCCGAGAGGATGAGGAAGCCGGGGAAGAGCCCGCTCACGCCAGCTGCCTCCGCCGCCGGGAGAGGTACACCGCTCCCACCGCCGCGACCAAGAGCAGCAGCGAAGTCACCTCGAAGGGGAGCAGGTAGGTGGTGAACAGCTGGTCGCCGAGGGTCTGGACCTGGCCGTGGGCGTTGACCGCCACCGGTGAAAACGGCCCCAGGGCGCCGTGCAGGCGCCCGTTGGCCCCCACCGTGATCCCATTGAGGGTGAGGCGCCCGATGAGGAGGGTGAAAGCCACCGCGCCGACCCCGCCGAGCAGAAGGCGCAACTCCACCGAGCGCAGGCGCTCCTCCGCTCCCGGGGACAGGAGGGCGATGATGAAGACGAAGAGCACCATCACCGCGCCGGCGTAGACGATGATCTGGACGGCGGCGATGAACTGGGCGTCGAGGAGCAGGAAGAGCACGGCCAGGGCCACCATGTTGAGCACGAGGCTCATCGCCGAGTAGATGGTGCGCTCGCTCAGCACCACCCCCAGAGCGCCAACGAAGGCGATCACCGCGGCCAGGCCGAAGATCACGCTCACTCCGACCCTCCCCTCCCGCCGGGGATCGGAGGTCGGAGCCCGGGGGCCGAGCCCGCGGGGCCGGCGTGGCTTGACCCTGCTCCTCTCGGGCTGGGCTGGGAGGCGGCCTGGCCGAGCCCGGGGACCACGGCCACCGGGAGCGGCTGGAAGCCGGGCCAGGCCTCCAGGAGGTCGTCCTTGGTGGCCACGAGGCGCTCCCGCTTGTAGTCGACCAGGTCCAGCCGGGGGCCAAGGGTGATGGCCTCGGTGGGGCAGGCCTCCGCGCAGTAGCCGCAGTAGATGCAGCGCATCAGGTTGATCTCGTAGCGGATCGCGTAGCGCTCCCCCGGCGAGACCGGGTGCTCTGGATCGTTCTCCGCCGCCTGCACGTAGATGCAGCCCACCGGGCAGGCCCCGGCGCAGAGCTCACAGCCGATGCACTTCTCCAGTCCGTTGTCGTAGCGATGGAGGATGTGGCGGCCGCGATGCCGGGGCGGGACCGGGCGCTGCTCCTCGGGGTACTGGATGGTGATCGGAGGGCTCACCATCTCCCGCATCGTCGTTCGCAACCCCCCCAGCAGCTCACGGAACACGGCAGCTCACCTCCGGGGGGCGGCTCTCGGGACTCATCGCAGGGCCACGAAGACGCTGGTCAGCATCAGATTGGCCAGGCCGAGGGGCAGCAGCACCTTCCAACCGAACTGCATGAGGCGGTCGTAGCGGAGCCGGGGGAAGGTCCAGCGCACCCACATCATCAGGAAGAGCAGCAGGACCACTTTGGCCACGAACCA
>JAJZGN010000250.1 GCA_021798435.1 bacterium
GCTTGGGTCCCTCCTGCTCATCGGGGACGCCAAGGGCCTAACCGGCCTGCACTTCGCCGGCCACGACCACGCGCCCCGGATCGGGGACGGCTGGATCCGGGACGACAAGGCGCTGGCCGCTGCGGCTCGGCAGCTGGGCGAGTACTTCGCCGGATCGCGATCGTCCTTCGACCTCCTCCTCGACCTCCGGGGCACTCCCTTCCAGCTGCGGGTGTGGGAGGCGCTCCTCAGGATCCCCTGGGGTGAGACGCGCTCGTATCGGGACGTGGCGCTGGAGCTGGGACGGCCAGGCGCCTTCCGGGCGGTCGGAGGGGCGGTGGGGAGCAACCCCGTTTCCATCGTCGTGCCCTGTCACCGGGTGATCGGTGCTGCCGGTCAACTCGTGGGGTACGGGTGGGGGCTGGACCGGAAGCGGTGGCTGCTGGCTCATGAGGGAGCTCGTCTGAAACCGGGGGCGGCCTAGCCGTCCGAGCCGGCCCGGGGGACAGGGTCCCGGGCCGCCAGGGGCTTAAAGGCCGGAGAGGAACAGCCGGTGAAGCCGGGGGTCCCCGGTGATCTCGGGGTGGAAGGTGAGCGCGAGGTGCCGGCCCTGGCGTACCGCGGCGGGCTCGTCTCGGTAGGAGGCCAGGACCTCGACGCCAGGCCCCACCTCCTCGATGGCGGGGGCCCGGATGAAGGCCACCGGAACGGGTCCGTTCCCGACCGCGCGGATCTCCAGCAGGACCTCAGCTGACTCCCGCTGGCGGCCGAAGGCGTTGCGCCGGACGACGATGTCCAGGAGCTCCAACCTCACCTGGTCGGGTAGGCCGTCCCGGATCTCCCGCGCCGCCAGGATGGTGCCGGCGCAGGTTGTCAGGGCCGCCAGCCCGCCGGCGAACGCCTCCTGAAGCGGCCCCAGGAGGTCGAACCTCTGGATCAGCCGGCTCATGGTGGTGCTCTCGCCCCCGGGGATGACGAGGCCGCTGAGCCCCTCCAGCTCGGCGGCCAGCCGCACCTGGCGGACCTCCACCCCCAGGGACTCCAGCACCTGCCGGTGCTCGCGCACATCCCCCTGGAGGGCGAGGACCCCTACCTTGACGGAACTCAACTGCTCGGGCCGGAAGCTCTCAGACGCCCCTTCCCGCCAGCAGCTCCTCGGGGCGCAGGCTGCGCGTGCTGATCCCGACCATCGGCTCGCCCAGCCCCTCGCTGACCTCGGCCAGGATCTCCGGCTTGTCGAAGTAGGTGGTGGCCTGGACGATCGCCTTGGCCCGGCGCAGCGGGTCCCCGCTCTTGAAGATGCCACTGCCGACGAAGTTGCCGTCGCAACCCAGCTGCATCATGAGGGCGGCGTCGGCCGGGGTCGCGATCCCCCCGGCGGAGAAGTTGACCACCGGCAGCTTGCCGGCGGCGGCCACCTCGCGGACCAGATCCAGCGAGGCCCCCAACTCCTTGGCGGCGGAAGCCAGCTCGTCCCCCCGCAGCCCCTGCAACCGGCGGATCCCCTGGCTCACCGAGCGCATGTGGCGCACCGCCTCCACCACGTCGCCGGTGCCGGCCTCTCCCTTGGTGCGGATCATGGCCGCCCCCTCGGAGATGCGGCGCAGCGCCTCACCGAGGTTGCGGGCCCCGCAGACGAAGGGGATCTTGAACCGCCACTTGTCGACGTGGTTCTCCTCGTCCGCCGGGGTCAGAACCTCGGACTCGTCGATGTAGTCGATGCCCAGTGCCTCCAGGATCTGGGCCTCCACGAAGTGGCCGATCCGGCACTTGGCCATCACCGGAATGGACACCGCGGCCATGATCCCCTTGATCAGCGAGGGGTCGCTCATCCGCGCCACTCCGCCCTCGGCCCGGATGTCGGCCGGCACCCGCTCCAGGGCCATCACCGCCACGGCCCCGGCCTCCTGGGCGATCTCCGCCTGGTCCGGGGTGACGACGTCCATGATCACCCCGCCCTTGAGCATCTCGGCCAGGCCCCGCTTGACCCGCGCCGTGCCCGTCTCGACGTGTCCGTTCTGGCTCATAGCACCATCCCCGAGCCGAAACTCCGGCCCGCTCCTCAAACCGGCTCCCGTTACCACTGAATTCTAGTCTTCCGCCTGCGGGCGAGAGCCCAACTGTGACCGTGGGCTGGGCGCCCTCTGCGCTACGCTCCCCCCCGAGCCGCCATGGCGCAGTGGTAGCGCAGGGGCCTTTTAAGCCCAGGGTCGCAGGTTCGAATCCTGCTGGCGGCACCACATCTCCGATCTCAGAGCGGACGTATATTCCCATCAGGATGTGGGCCCGGTCGTCAGTTGCCAGCGATACGACGGGTCCCTCGGCGACCGCCGAAGATCTCCGCCTGCCCGCAGCCCGCCGTGGAAACAGCAGGGGCCCGTCCCGTTGTGGACCGACGCCGGCTGGGTCGCCCTTGCAGCCCCCGTAGGGCGCAAGCTGAGCCGCTACGACCGGAGTGCGGGTTTCAGCCAAGCCGCCCAGCGCTCTGGCCGCGGTCGCCCCACACCGAACCCGGCTCCCGAGCGCCCGACCGTTGCCGACTTCCTCGAGGCTTGGTCCCGGAACACAGCTGCGCCTCGGTGGGAATCTCCGCCTACCCGGGCAGGCCAGCGTCGTGGGCCGCCACCTCGTCGCCGCTGAGATTTGAACCAGGCTCTCCCTCAGGGGATCCTGGCCTCGAACGCGGCCGGGCTGGTCCGCTCTCTCAGGCGGATCCGATACGAGGTCCACCGCTCCGGTGGCCGAGCCCCGTCGTGGTCGAGCACCTTCCAGGAGACAAGTAC
>JAJZGN010000251.1 GCA_021798435.1 bacterium
CCTGGTAGCCCATCGGGCCGGCCACACGCGCCGCGCCCGGCAGGTGGCCAGCGAGGCGCTGGTCCAGGCCCGCCGATCCGCGGACAAAGTCGCCCAGGCCCGCGCCCTGAACGCTCTCGG
Source organism: bacterium (assembly GCA_021798435.1). Taxonomy (GTDB): domain Bacteria; phylum Chloroflexota; class Dormibacteria; order Aeolococcales; family Bog-877; genus JAJYXT01. The sequence continues at coordinate 121 of JAJZGN010000251.1, forward strand.
CGTCCTTGCCGGCCGCGAGCGCCGCTCGGCGGAAGCCGAGGAGTTGCTGCGAGAGGCTCTGAAGGGGGCCAGAGAGGCCGGAAACCAGGAGGTGGAGGTGGCCGCCCTCAACAACTTGGCCCGGGTTCTCACGGAGGCTGGGAGGGCGGAGGACGCCTTGGCGGCGGCCTCCGATGCCCTTGTCGCCGGCAGCCGGCTCCGCGACCGCCACCGGGTGGCTGCCCTGCAAACCAACTTGGCAGATGTCCTCCATGCCACCGGCCGGGACGAGTCCGCTCGGGAGCACATGCTGGAGTCGGCCCGCGGCTTCGCGCTGCTCGATAGTGCCGACGAGCGGGAGCCGGCGATCTGGGAGCTGGTGGAGTGGTGACGGCGGCCCTACCGTCGAGCCTGAGATGTGCCGCCATCGTGGTGCCGGGGACGCGGGCCGCCAAGCTTCGGGCCCCGACCGGGCGATTCCGCGGCCGGCGGCCCGCGCCTCGCTGACTCCCCCGGGCTGCGGCGCACGCCCGCACGGGCTTCACCGGGGGGACGAGGGTGTTCCCCCCAGTCAGCTTCTCAAGGGCGCATTTCCCCTCGCCCCGATCCCCGGTCGGGGGGTCAGGTTGGCCGAGCTGAGGGCGGGGCCGACGGTGGCGGGCGCGATGACCGCGCGGCCTCCCTCTCCCGCCAGGTCGCGGACTACGCGCGGCGGGCCGGGGCGGCCGCCGCCGCGGCGCTGTCCGCGCGTTCTTAGGCTGGGGCGAACGCTGGATGAGTCCCCGGAGTGGGGGGGCAAAGGTCAGCATCGGGGGTGCCCTTGACAGCGCAATCCTCCCCGGAATAGGGTCCCCGACTGCAAGTCTCGGCTGTTCTCGGAGGTGCGCCATGAGCGTGGTTTCCCTTCCCGCTTCCGCCTTTCCCCCGCTGGCGGTGGGATTCTTCGGGCTCGCGACCGGCTATCTGATCTATGGCCCCCAGGAGTTCTTCGGCTTCCCCAAGCGGGACGCCCCGGTGAACCTCGCCATGGGGGTGTGGGGCATTTGGATGCCTGGCTTCCTGCAGTTCCTCACCGGCACCTACATCCTGGTGGGGATGGCCTGGTTGCACACCTTCACCGCCGGGCCGCTGTACATGGCAGGATTGGCCTTTACCGCCTACGGAGTGCACTGGTTCGCCATCGGCTACAACCGGGCCAAGGGGGCCGATTCCCGGCCCAACGGCTTCATGGCGGTGTCGTTCTCCTTCATCTCCCTCCTCGGGCTGATCGTCTTCTACCATGCCGGTGACTGGCCGGTGGGCACGCTCTTCCTGGGGCTCCTGCTGATCTACATCACTGACATCTTCGCCAGCTTCAAGCTGGGTGGCCGGCTCAGCGAGCAGGCGCTCGGGCTGCTCCACATGGTGGTGGGGCTCTGGCTGATCTACCTCATGTTCGGGGTTACCCTCAACTTCGCCCTGGGCTTCCACCTCACTGTCTAACCCCGGATGGGGCCTCGCCGGGCGGTCCCGGCGGGGCCCCGCCCCACCCCGGTTCGACCTCCAGCCGAGAGACCGGGCCGGGCCTTCCCGGGACCTTGAAGGCGAACTCGCGGGGCGGCTGGGGGCGAGGGCTCGGCGAGAAGGTAACGGCGAGCTGTACCTTTGCGTTGGAAGCTGGGACGGGGCCGCCATCCGCAGAGGGGCGGGCGCCAGTTCCGAAACCGGAGGAGGAGTGAGATGCGGCCCTGGAGCCTTGGCGCTGTGGCCCTCACCCTGGGAATGCTGCTCGCCGCCTGCGGGGCCACCCCCCACTCCTCCCCCACTCCCAGGGTGAAGACCTCCCCGCTCCCCTCCCCGTCCCCCTCCCAGAGCCCCACCCCGGCGAGCTCCCCCACCGCCTCCGCCACGACCGGCTGCTCCACCTCCCAGCTGAAGGCCTCTCTCGCCAACGGCCAGGGGGCGGCGGGCAGCGTCATCTACTCGCTCCAGTTCCAGAACGTGGGCCAGGTGAGCTGCACCCTCTTCGGCAACCCCGGGGTCTCCCTGGTGGCCAGCGCGTCAGGACCCCAGCTGGGGGCCGCCGCCACCTTCGTGAACCACTCCCAGGCAGTGACCGTGACCCTCCAGCCCGGGGCCACTGTCTCCGCCACCCTGGAGATCGCGGAGGCGGGCAACTTCCCGCAGAGCGCCTGTGACGAGGCGCCGGCGGCCGGCCTTCGGGTCTACCCCCCAGGGCAGACGGTCAGCCTCTTCGTTGGCCAGAGCGGCCTTCAGGCCTGCCGGGACTCCGGGGCCCAGCTCCTGCAGGTCGGCCCGGTCACCGGCTGACAGCGTGCCCCACCGCACCCCGCCTCCAGCCCCGCCCGGCCCATCCGGACTCGGAGCGAGAGGCCGGCGGGATGACGGCGCCCTTACAGGTGGCCGCCATGCAGGAGCCCATCCCCCCTCCCCTGGGCCGGGTCATGATTAGGATCGGCCTGGGCGCCATCCTGGGGCTGGTGGGCCTCGTCTGGACCGGACAGGGTGCCGGGCTCATCCCGGGCTCCTTCATGACCGGGCAGAGCCTCTGGCTGGGCCTCGGGATAGTCTGCCTTCTGCTGGGCCTGGCGCTCATCCTGGCCCCCTGGTGGAGGGGAGGCCGCCCCCGGAGCTAGGGCGCGGGAATCTGCC
>JAJZGN010000252.1 GCA_021798435.1 bacterium
CATGGCGCGCCGCCCCCCCAGCCCGCCGGAGGGATCTCGGAGCCGTGGGGTCGTGTTCTCGAGCGCCCGACCGGCCGTACGCATCTCGACCTGCGGGCGCCGGCATCTCCCCGGGGCGGGAGGCGGAGCCGGCTGGCGGGGCCGGCGGGAGGCTCCGCGGGCCCTCGGAATCAGCTATGGTGGCGCCGGGATTTCTTCCCCTGCGGGCGGATCACGAGGAGGGAGGTTATGGTCCGGGCTTACATCCTGATGACCCTGGAGCCGGGCAAGGCCATGGACGTGGTCCAGCGGATGCGCCGCGAGGAGGGCGTCCTGCAGGTGGACGCCATCACCGGCGAGTACGACGCCGTGGCCCAGGTGCAGGCTGACGACGTGCGCGGCATCGGCAGCCTGATCGTGGACCGGATCCAGAGCTTCAGCGGGGTGGTTCGCACCATCACCTGTCTCGCCGTGGAGTGAGCGGCTCCCGACCGGCGACCAGCCGCCGCTCCAGCCTCGCCGGATCCAGGATCTGCAGCCTCGGGAAGTAGGCGCGGAAGAATCCCTGGTCGCGGGTCAGCAGCCGGTCCGCCATGGTCTGGGCGTGGGCGGCCACCAGGAAGTCGGTGAGCATCCGCTCCCGGCCGCCCCCCATCTCCCGGTAGCGGCGCTGGACCCGGGCCGCCTCCAGCGCCGCGGCCAGCCCGCCGGGCCGGTGGACGACGCCCAGCAGGTGTAGCTCCCGGGCCGCCAGCGCCGGGTCGCGGTAGAGGTGGGCGAGCTCCCCGACCACGGCGTCGCAGGCGATCACCTCGCCCTCCCCCACACACCGGCCCAGCGCCAGGGCCGACGACCTCCCGAAGCGGGGGTCGGCCCGGAGCACGTCGATGAGCACGTTGGTGTCGACGGCGGTGATCACGGCCGCTCGCCCCTCTCCCGCAGCGCCGCGATCAGTTGGTCGGTGTCCCCCTCCAGATGGAGGGACCCGTAGCGCGACCAGATCGCCGCCATCGCCCGTCGGCGCGCCTCTCGGCCCGGTTCCTGCCCTTGGCGACCACCCTCCGCCCTGCCTGAAGCCTGTCGATCCACCGGCGCACCTCCCGCAAGGCCGGCCGCCGGCACCGGCGGCTCTGCCAGGGAGGTCCGAGCCGGCCCCGCCAGGGGGGCGGCGGCTCAGCTCAGGTAGGGCGCGACCTTGTGTCCCTGCTGGGCCGCGTCCATGACCACCTCGCTCATGGTGGGATGGGCGTGGATCACCGACCCGAGCTCGGCCATGGTGAACCCGTCGCTGATGGCGACGCCCACCTCATGGATCAACTCGACTGCATGCGGGCCCATGATCGTGGCCCCCAACAGCCGGTCGGTGCCGGCGTCGGCGACGAGCTGAACGTAGCCCTCGGAGTCGCCCTCCGCCAGCGCCTTGGCCTCTCCAATGAAACGGGCCTGGCCCAGCCGGACCTCATGCCCCTGCTCCCGGGCCAGGTCGGCATGCAGCCCCACGGTGGCGATCTCCGGGTCGGTGAAGATGCAGCTGGGGACGACGGTCCGGTCCATGGCCATGGCCCGCTCGGGCTGGAGGGCGTTCTCGACCGCCCGGGCCGCTTCCGCCGAGGCGAGGTGGGCCAACTGCAGGCCTCCGATGCAGTCCCCTGCCGCCCAGATCCGGGGATTGGCAGTGCGCAGGTACTGGTCCACCTCGACGTGGCGGCTGGCGGCGACCCGTACGCCGGCCTCCTGGAGCCCGATCCCCTCGGTCTGGGGCCGGCGGCCCACCGCCACCAGCAGGAGGTCGGCGTCCACCTCGGCGCCGTCACTCAGGTGCGCCCGCACCGAGTCGGGTTGGTACTCGGCGCCGTCGACGCTGGCGCCCAGGTGGACCTCGACACCCCGCCCCTCGAGCAGCCGGCGGAAGGCTTCAGCGGTGCGGCGGTCCACCCCGGTGAGCAGCTGGGGGAGGAGCTCCACCACCGTGACCCTGGTCCCCAGAGGAGCGAAGAGGGTGGCAAACTCGCAGCCGATCACCCCCCCACCCACGATCAGCAGCCGCTCGGGGATCTCCTCCAGCGTCCAGACTCCGTCCGAGGTGATGACCCGGGGCTGGTCGAGGTCGAGGTCGGGGAGGCCCGAGGGCTCGGTGCCCACGCAGACGACGAGGTGGTCGAACTCCAGCCGCTGCCCCCCGGCCTCCACGGCATCGCCGACCAGACGGCCCTCCGCCCCCACCACCTGTACCGAGTGACGCCGACAGGCGGACTCGATGCCCCCCCTGATCCGGCTCACGATCTCGTCCTTGCGGGCCTGCATCCGGGGGAAGTCGAACCCCAGCTCCCCCACCCGCAGCCCGAACTCATCGGCGCGGCGGATCTTGGAGGCCAGGGCGGAGATGGCCAGCAGGGCCTTGCTGGGAACGCACCCGCGGTTGGTGCAGGTCCCACCCAGCTCCCGGCGCTCCACCAGCGCCACTTCGGCGCCCATCTGGGCCGCCCTCAGGGCGGCGACCGCTCCCGCCGGGCCACCCCCCAGCACCACCACCCGCTGGGTCATCCGGCGGTGGCTCCCGGGGCCGGACCGGACACGGCTTCCGCCAGCAACCGCTCCTGCTCCTCCAGGTGGGCTTTCATCGAGCCCTCAGAGGGGGAGGCCGCCACCGCCCGCCCGGCGTATCCCAGCTCCATCCCCGGGGGCAGCAGGGGCTGCAGCCGGGGGGCGACGTAGCCGAAGGCACCCATGTTCCGGGGCTCTTCCTGGACGAAGGTG
>JAJZGN010000253.1 GCA_021798435.1 bacterium
CCATCTGCAGGTGGAGTCTGACCACTTTCGGTGAGGTGGCCGGGACCCGGCATTCAGTGGGCGTCGACATGGCCTACCTAGCCTGCCATACCTCAAGCTTCGCGTCAAACGCCTCCAGCGGCCCCCAGGTGGGTCAATGGGCAGCGGTATACGTGCGCGCGTGATACCGGGACCCCTTGTAACAATTTCGTCAGGTCGGACCACTGGGGTGCCGCACATCTCAGGGCCCACCGCGACGGCCCAAGGAGGTGACCGGCCGCCCGGCCGCTGGATTGGGAACGCCTCTCCCCGGTTGCCGCTGGAATCCGGTCCCCGCCGGGCCACCAGGCCAAGCCCGGAAGCCGATCAACTGGCGCTCGGCCTCGATCGGGACCCACGCGCGGGCCTGGCGGGCGTCCACCACCACCGCCTGCCCGGTCTGCATGTGCGCCGTGAGCCCCCGGCTGACCACCCGGCGAAGCCTGCGCTCCAGCTCCCGGCAGCCGTCGGCCCCAGGCGGGCCGAAGACCAGCTCCTCCAGGGCGCTGTCCCGGACCACCACCCCATCTCTCAGGCCCAGTTCGGAAGCGAGCCTCGGCAGCAACCATGTGCGCCCGATCTGCAACAGCTCCTCCGGCGTGTAGCGGCGCAGCTCGACCCGCTCCAGCCGGTCCCGCAGCGGAGCGGCTATCGCCTTCCAGTCGTTGGCGGTGGCGATGAACAGCGCTCCGGAGAGGTCGACCCTCAGCCCGTCCAGGAACCGGTCCTCGAACCCCGAGTTCTGCCCCGGGTCCAGCAGCGCCAGCAGCACCGGGAGCGGCGAGCGGAAGGGGTCGCGCCGCACCTTGTCGATCTCGTCCAGCAGGAACGCCACCTGGCTCGGGTGCAGCCGGGACTCCCGCAGCCGCCGGACCAGGTGACCCGGACGCGACCTCGAGTAGGTGCGATCGGCCCCCACCAGCCCGAGATCGTCCATTCCGCCGAGGTGGATGGCCTCCAGCCGACGGCCCAGCGCCTGCGCCGCCGCCCCGGCGATGGTGGTCTTGCCCGTGCCGGACGGTCCCACCAGGCAGATGCTCCTGCCCGGTGCCGAGGCCCTCCCCTGGCGCCGCCCCCACTCCACGGTCGCCGCCAGCTCCAGGAACGCCTGCTTGGCACCCTCCATCCCGAAGTGCGAGCGGTCGAGGGTCTCCCGCACCTCCCCCAGGTTCAACTCCGGAGGTTCGGGTGCGTCCCACACCAGTTCCAGGGCCACCTCCGCGGCCTCCCTGCCCGGCGAGCCGTGAAGTCCACTCGGCTCCTTCAGGTAGCGCTCCACCACCTCCCGCACCTGGGCGGGGAGCTTGGCGGCCCGCACCCTTGCCTCCAGCGAGCCCCGGTCCGAGGTCCGCCGCTGGCGAGTCCGCGGCCAGGTACTGACCCGGGCACAGCGCTCCAGCACGGGCAGGCGATCCACCCAGCTCACGGTCTGCAGCAGCCACAGGCGGTCGTCCTGGCTGGGCTCGGCCTGGCGCGCAATCCAATCCGCGACCGAGTCCGGATCTCCGGGTCCAGCGGGCCCCGCCGTCACCTCCCCGGCGGGGTCGAAGGCGTGCCCATGCTTCCGCGCCACCCGCCCCGCCAGCCGCTGGAGCCTGGGGACCGCGCCCTCCGGCGGCGCGGACTCCCGCTCCACCTCGGCGAACCAGGCCCGCAGAGCCGGACCGTGCCACCCGACCTCGAGCACCCGGACCCGGCGCAGGCCGTATGCCCGCCAGTACACGATCCGCCCGGCATCCTCCTCCAGCTCATCCACGGTCGCGAGCAGCCCCACTAACGGCGCGGACCCGGAGTGGAACGCCTCGCGGGGCAGGATCACGACCTGGCCCCCCAGGGTCCGCGGGCAGGCCACCACCTCTCCCTCCTCGGCTCCGCCCAACCTGGTTCTGTAAGTCTCTCCGGGAAGCAGCGCCTGATCGGTGAGGACAGCCAGGAAGTCAGCGGAGCATTCGCTTGTCCCCTCCGGTGGCACCCCGGCCAAGAGCATGCGCGAACCCGTAGGCCCAGGACCATGGGATCCCGGGTCCTCCCTGTCACCGCCCCTGACTTCCTCGCTCATGACCCTCGTACGCGGCCCCACGCCATGCTCTGGTTGCACCTAAGTATGACACGTCCTGACCAGGACGTGCCACTTTGGGGCCACGGGCAAGTGGCCTAAACTCGCGCGCGTATGCCGCCCCCGCACGCAGATGAGACCGAGCGCCTCGAACGCCACTTCGCTGAGCTCCGCCAGAGGCAGCAACGGCTGGAGACGGCGCTCGCGGCTCATCGGGTGGAACTGAGGGGCTTGGGCGCCAAGTTACGGAGTGCGGAGATCAACCTCCGCCACCTCCAGCGGGATGCCCCTCAGGGGGGTGGTACCTCAGTCGGCTCCATCGCCGACGCCGCCGAGGCGTGTTTGCGCCGCTCAGGCAAGCCTATGCGGGTAGTCGAAATGGTGCCCCTCCTACAGGAAGAGGGCAAGCTTCTGCGCTCCGAGAGCGCCTACTCAACTCTGTTCCGCACCCTGTCACGTTCTCGGCGTCGCTTCGAGCACCTTCCCGGTCAACGGGGGTATTGGAGGCTGATCGAATGACGCCACTCGGCGCCCTGCTAAGACCACGATCTGGCTGCGGCTGATCTCCTCACATCGCGAAACCGCATCCCAAACCCCTGACATCGGGGTATGGCCCCGGCTCTCGTCGCCGCCAACACTTCCCCGACTTCGG
>JAJZGN010000254.1 GCA_021798435.1 bacterium
CAGCGACAGGGTCAGGGTGGTGGCGCTCGTCACGGTGAAGTCGGCGGGGGGGAGCGCGACACCGTCCACCCCCACCGAGGCCACGTCAGCGGCGCCCGAGCCGTTCTCGAACCCCGTTCCGGCCACGACGAGGGTGCCTCCCGTGACCGGGAGAAGCGAGGGGGACAGCCCGGTCACCGTGGGCGCTGTGCCCGCCGGAGGCTGGAAGTTGCAGAGGTAGTAGGCGAGCCCGTCGCCGCCACCCGGGGCGGTCAGCATCGGGGATCCCAGCCCGGAGGCCAGGTCATAGCCGGCGGTGGCGGGGAAGACGAGCCCGTTGTTCAGGCCGTAGATGTCATTGCTCCCGACGGTGATGTCGTTGAAGGAGGCGGCATACGCGGTCGGGTTGGAGGCCACCCCGTAGAGGAGCGGGCTGACGAACCCGACCCCGGTGCCGGTGCCGGGCCCGGTTCCGGGCGTGCAGGCTGCAGATGTCTTAGAGGCGTTGACCAGGGCCAGCGAGCTGGCCCAGATCGGGGTCGCCGAGGAGGTGCCTCCAATCGTGATCCACCCGGTGGGAGTAGAGGGAGACACGAACATGCTGCTGTAGATCGTCACCGCCCCGGTGAACTCATTGGCCTGAGCGGAGACGTCCGGAACCGTTCGGCAGGGGACGGACGAGGCGGCGTACGGCCCCGAGGGTCCGTTGGCGTTGCCGAGGGCGTCGCAGAACCCGGTCGGGTATTGGAACCCGGTTTCGAGGGCGTTGGCGTTGTTGTAGTCCGGGCTGCCCGGGAACACCATGCCCGGGACCAGAGAGGACTGCTGCCAGCTGGGCATCCCCCAGCTCATGGAGATGCCGCCCCCACCGGCGCCCCACACTGCGCCGTCGTTCCAGACCTTCTCACCGGCGGGCTGGGTCGCGGCGTCGTAGATGGTGGTGCCGCCCACCGAGACCACGTAGGGCTGGCTCGCCGGGTCGAGCACCGAGAGCGGGTTCTGGCCGCTGATTGGGTACGGGGCGCGGAAGGTGTTGCAGGCGTCGGAACCGGTGTCCCCGGCGGCGGCGAAGACCGACTGGCCCTGGGCGGCCGCCTGCTGGAAGAGGAAGTTCTCCGTCTGCTGGATCCCGGGCTCTCCGAGCTGGACCGCCTGCTCGCAGAGCCCCCAGCTGGAGGTCACGACCTGGGCGGTGTCCTGGTTGATGATCGCCGAGTACTCGTCGATCCCGCCGAACGAGGTGTTGGGCGCCTCGTACACGTTGATGTTGGCCTGGGGGGCGATGGCGGAGACGTCCTGGACGTCCAGGACCGCCTCGCCGCTGCCGGGGCCGGCCGGCTGGCCGCCGTCCACGGGGACGACGTTGAGCCGGCTGTTCATGACATTGGCCGCGGTGGCGCCGAAGTAGCAGCTGTCGAAGGTGTTGATGTCGGAGCGCTGGAAGGGCTCCAGCTCGTACACCGCTATGGTCTGCCCCTGGCCGAAGTCGCTGTTGGCGTAGAGGCCGAAGGCGCCGTAGGCGTGGGCGATCTGGCCGTCGGTGAGGCCGCCGAACTGGGTCGCGGCCTGCTGGGCGTTGGGGCAGGCGTTGGGTGAGCCCGCCGGGTAGCTGAAGGTCGCGGTCTTGACCTGCGGCTGGGTCCCGGCGTTGGTGGCCGGCTGGCGGACCAGCCCTGCCGGCTTCGCCGAGACCAGGTTGTCGAGCCCCACGACGGCGGCGACCGAGCCCGCGAGCGAGGCCGGGAGGTGGATCGCCGAGGTGGTGGCCATCCCCGGGCTGCCGTTGGCCAGCCGGTAGGTGGCGAGCCCGGTGCCGAAGGCGTGCTCCACCGAGCCGGCGAGGCCGGCGAAGTCGATGAGCATCCCGTCCTTGGCGACCCCGGTGACCCTGAGGTCAGAGGCGGCCAGGAAGTCCTTGACGGCGGAGATGGTCGCCGGGGTGGGGCCGAAGGTCGAGGCGAAGGCGCCCGGCGCCAGGTAGTGGTGGAAGAGGGCGGAATGCTTGTTGGTTACCTCGGAGATGAACTTGGCCAGAGCGGCCGGGTCCCGGGGCTGCAGGGAAACCGCTCCGCTCTCGGGCGCCGAGAGCGCCGGGGCGCCGGTCGCGACCGCGCCCACTGGGATGTGGGGTGCCTGGGTCACCACCGCGGGGCCCGCGGACGCGGCGGAGCCGCCAGAGGTGACTGCCGAGCCGCTGGCCGGAGCCGGAACCACACTGGCTCGCACCGCGGCCAACCCGGTCCCCCCGGCGAGGAGGGGCAGGAGGACGCCCGCGACCCCCAGGGAGATTCCGGCCAACAGCCGCCGTGACGACAGGACCACCCGACTTCCGACCCTCATTCGTGTCCTCCCCAGATGCCCAATCCCTGACCCAATAGGTGGCACGAGCAAGGCGCGCCCCCGCCCTGGCTCCTTTCCACTCCAGCATCGGAAGATAGTTGCGGGCGTGGCCGGCCGTCAACAGGTCGGCGCCTATCCCTGGGCGGCACGTTCTCGGCGCTCGGGGCCCTCGATCTCGGAGGGCGCGAGGCAAGCGCCTGGGCACTCTATTGACGTCTTGGTCACCTCGTCCCCGCCCCGGAGCCCTGACCCTCAAGTTGACGCCGCCCCGGCGGTCCGGTTAGGTTGGCGTGAGTGCTGAGCGATGCCGTCCTCCGGAGGCGGGAGCTGGTCCTGGCGGACCTCATCCCCGGAACCCTGGTCCGCGACGTCCTACTGGTTCTGGGCTTC
>JAJZGN010000255.1 GCA_021798435.1 bacterium
TGGGTGGGGTGGTGGGCACCGCGGCCGAGATCCGCCGCGGACTCGAGGTCCAGCTGCAGAGCCCGGTCCTCTGGACGGCCACCGTCCGGGCCCTGAATGCCGCAGGCGCGGAGCGCTACCTGGAATGCGGTGCCGGAGCCACCCTGGGGCCACTGATCAAGAGGGTGCTGGAGGGGCCGAACGTGGTCCAGGTCGACTCCCCCCAGCGCGCGGCCGAGGTCACCCAGGGGATGGGGCCGTGACCCATACAATGGCCGTCAGCTTGGGGCCCAAGATCCGGCCAGTCATCCCCACCCGGCGAGCCGGCCGGTGAAGTCCTTCGTACGCCGGCTGGTGCGGCCTGGCCGAGCCGAGGAGGGCTCCCAGGTCGTCCCGGCCGATTCGTCTTCCCCGGACCACCTCGCGGTCCTTCCAGGGGAGCGACTCAGCGGAGGCCGAGCCCGACTTGGCACAATTCCCGAGCGCGACAACGTGGATCCGGCGCCACCGCTGCCGGACCCACCGGAGCTGGCCAACCAGACGGCTTCCAGCCGTTCAACGAGGGGTAGAGATGGCAGACACGACGTGGGAAGGCTTCCAGGCGATCGTGGTGGAGCAGCTGGGGGTGGAGGCCGAGCAGGTGACTCCCGAGGCGAACTTCGTGGAGGATCTGAACGCGGACTCGCTGGATCTGGTGGAGCTGATCATGGCCTTCGAGGAGGCGTACGGGATGGAGATCCCGGACGAGGACGCGGAGAAGATCCAGACCGTGGGACAGGCCTGGGACTACGTGAGGGAGCACCTGGACCTGGCCAGCTGACTTCGGGTCGGCGCCGCCGGGGGAGGACCACCCCGGAGGAGCTGGCGGCCCTGGAGGCCGACGCGGAGAAGCGCTTGGACGAGCTGGAGGCCCGGCTGGGATTCCGGTTCAAGCAGCGGGAGCTGCTCCGCGAGGCCATGACCCACACCTCGTGGATCAACGAGCGGGGGGTGGCGGGGCGCGACAACGAACGGCTCGAGTATCTCGGGGATGCCGTTCTGGAGCTGGTGGCCGGCGAGTACCTCTTCAAGCGCTTCCCGGGATACGACGAGGGGCAGCTCACCCAGATCCGCTCTTCCCTGGTGAGCACGGTGGCCCTGGCCCGTCTGGGCGAGGAGCTGAGACTGGGGGAGACCCTGCGTCTCGGCAAGGGAGCGGCGAAGTCCGGGGCCCGGCGGCTCACCTCACTGCACGCCAACGCCTTCGAGGCCCTGGTGGGCGCCACCTTTCTCGACCAGGGGTACCGCCGCGCGGGCCGCATCTTCCTTTCCCGGATAGGGGACCTGAGCGCCTGGACCGACCCCAACTTCAAGGGCCGGCTCCAGGCCGTCGCCCAGGAGAAGCTCGGCGGCCCACCTCAGTACCGCACCGCGCCGGTGGGACTGGACGCCCGCAGCCGTCAGTACCTCTCCCAGGTTTCTGTGGAGGGGCACGGGACGCTGGGGGAGGGCCGGGGCGGCACCAAGCAGGCGGCGGAGCAGGCGGCCGCCCGGCTCGCGCTGGAGAAGCTGATGGCTCCTGCGCCGAAGCGCCGGCGGGGGCGGGGCGCTGCCTCCCCGGCCCTGGAGGTGGTGCCTCCGCCGGCGGAGTCGGCCCCTCCGCCCTCACCGCCTCCGGTCGTCCCGGTGGACGGGGACGAGGCCAGCCAGCCTCGGCGGAAGCGGCGTCGCTCCCGCTCTCGATCGGCCGTGGAGCTCCTGGCGCCCGATGTGACCGCGGCTCAACCCAGTGGCCGGGAGCCCTCGGGGATCCAGGTCCCTCCCCAGGGACCGAGCGCGGCACCGTCTGAAGCGGTAGTCCCGGTGGCCGGGGACGAGGGCAGCCAGCCTCGGCGGAAGCGCCGTCGGTCCCGCTCCCGATCGGCCGTGGAGCTCCTGGCGCCCGATTCGACCGCGGCTCAACCCAGTGGCCGGGAGCCCTCGGGGATCCAGGTCTCACCCGAGGGACCGAGTGCGGCAACCTCGGAAGCGGTCGCCCCGGTGGCCGGGGACGAGGGCAGCCAGCCTCGGCGGAAGCGCCGTCGGTCCCGCTCCAGGTCGGCCGTGGAGCCCCTGGCGTCGGAAGCGGACGCTTTTCAGCCGGCGGCATCCGGGGAGGCCGAGGGCCCAGAGGCGGAGGCGTCCGGCGAGGAGGTGGCCGGCGGTCGCCGCCGGCGCCGCCGAAGCCGCTCCAGGTCCTTGGTGGCCACCGCCGCCCCATCTGAGCCGGCGGCGGGGATGGAAGGGGACGGCCCGCCACCCGCCAGCACTCCCGCTGTCCCCGCCGCGGGGGCTTCTCCCGGCCGTCGGCGGTCGCGCCGGAACCCCGCTGCTCCGATCTCCGGCCCGGCCCCTGGGGAGGCTCCCACGTCGGCCCAGGAGAGCGGGCAGGTTGGTCCGCCATCGGGATCGGAGGCGCCCCAGGAGCTCGCGGCCGGGCCCGAGGGTCTCGCCGCGCCCCGCCGCACCAGGCGTGGTCACCGGGGAGGGAGGCGTCGGACCAAGGTGGTGGTCTCCGGCCCGGAATGAGGGTCACGCGCCTCCAGCTTCAGGGGTTCAAGAGCTTTGCGGCGGCGACCGAGCTCGACCTCGAGGGCGGGATCACCGCCATCGTGGGGCCCAACGGCAGCGGCAAGTCCAACCTGGTGGACGCGATCCGCCTGGTGTTGGGGGGAGCCAGCGCCCGCGAGCTCAGGGGCC
>JAJZGN010000256.1 GCA_021798435.1 bacterium
CGGGGATCCCTCCCATGATCAGCCGCCCGGGCAGATGGCCCGCCCCTTCCAGGAGCCCCACGGGGCTCTCCATCTCGCTCCAGCCAACCACGTCCACCGGGTAGTCCAGGTAGCGGGAGGGCGGCCCCAGCACCGGGCCGTGGAGATGCAGAAGGCGCAGGCGGGCCCCGACGGCACCGCGCAGGCCCGCCAGATCGTATGGCGTTCCCAGCTCGGAGTAGTCGGCGTCCGAGAGCAGATCCTGGCCCCAGCAGGAGTAGTAGACACCGTCCGCGCCGGCGCCGACGCAGGCGCCCGCCAGCTTCGCCACCAGGTCGGCGAGCGCCCAGAGGACCTCGTGGGCGACAGCTCTCGGTGCCGCGGCCAGCTCGGGTATCGCCCCCGATCCGCACCACAGCCCCACCAGAGCGAGGGGCGAGAAGACGGTGGCCAGCAGCGTCTCCTGGCGATCGAGAAGGGATCTGGCGTGGGCCACCGCGGCCAGGTACTCCGCGGCGCGCCCCACCGACCGGACGTCACCGAAGCGCCTGAGGTGGGCGATCTGGGAGAAGGAGTTCAGGGCGAAGTCCGGGAAGAGGATGGGGATGTCCGGCATGAGCTTGGCCGCCGCGAGCCGATGGCGGCGCTGAAATGCCACCGTGAGCTCCGCCAGCCGCCTCGGCTCGTCCACCCGGAAATGCTTCCAGAGGAGCACCGGGGCGCGGTCCCCGCCTTCCGGTCGCAGCCCGGGATCCGGCGGTGATGGCACCGGGCCATCATGCCCCATTCTCGGTCCCGCTGGGACCCGGCATGCTGCGATACTGCAGGCGCGTCGGCGCCCTGAAGGAGTCGCCATGACCGTAACCCACAAGCTCATCGGCACCTCGACCCAGATGGTCGTCTGCCAGCTGGAAGGCGGTCAGACCGTGTACGCGGAAGCTGGTCGCTTCCTTTGGAAGACCACCAACGTGTCCCTGGAGACCCGCCTCAGCAAGCGGGGAGCCCCCACCACCGGCGGCGGCCTCCTCGGGATGGCGATCGAGGTGGGCAAGCGGGTGGCGGCAGGGCAGAGTCTGGCGTTCCAGTACTTCACCGCCCAGGGCGGAAGCGGTCTGGTCGCGTTCTCCGGGACCCTGCCCGGCGAGTTGCGGGCGCTGGAGCTCGACGGCAGCACCGGTTGGCTCGCGGAGCGCGACACCATGCTGGCCGCCGAGGGATCGGTGGACCTGGACATCGCCTTCGCCGGGCTGCGGACCGGGCGGCGGGGAGGCACCGGGTTCATCCTCGAGCACTTCACCGGCACCGGGACTCTGCTGATCGCGGCGGCGGGGAACCTCATCGAGCTGAACCCGGCCCGATACGGTGGGAAGATTCAGGCCCACACCGGGGCGGTGGTGGCCTTCCAGGACACCGTCCACTACGGAGTCGAGTACATCGGCGGCCTGAACGCCCAGACCGCCATGACCGCCCTCCTGGGAGGTCAGGGGGTGAACCTCGCCACCCTGGAGGGGGACGGGACCGTCCTCCTCCAGTCGGTGAACCTGCATGGGCTGGCCGAGAGCATGGAGAAGCTGATCGGGGACGCCGGTGAGGAGAAGGGGCGTTCCGGGATCCCGGGCATCTTCGGGTAGGGTCGTGCGGCAAGGAGGACGGTGATGGGACTTATGGACAGGCTCAAGGTGCAGGCCGAGCAGCTGGCGGCCCAAGCCAAAGAGGGCACCGCCCAGGTGCAGGCACAGGTCCAGGCCAGGGTGGATGAGGCCCAGTCGCGGCGGACCCGGGACTCGCTGCTCCGCGACCTCGGCGCCGCCTACTTCGCAGAGGTGCGCCAGCAGGGCCCCCACCAGGCGGTGGAGCAGGCGCTGGCGGCGCTGGACTCCGCCCCGACTGCGACCGTGGACGCGGCCCCGGTGTCCGGCGCCCCCGCCCCGGGGACGCCAGACACCAGCACTGCGGGACCGGGCCAGGACTTCCGCCTGGACGACATCTGAGCCCACTCCGCTCTGCCCTGCAGGCGCGATCGTGGATCCCATCGGGTCGGCGCGTGACTGGTGCGACTTCCCAGGGAGCCGCCGCGGCTGCCGATGCCGGTAGCCGGCGGCAGCGGCCCTGGCACCGCCCGATGGGCCCCCCTTCCCGCCGGACCTCCACCAGGGCGGGCGGGATGGTCTGACGTCTCCGGGCCCGGGGGCGGTCTCCCCACCACCTGCCCCTCCCCAGCCCGGCCCACCCCAGGAACAGGTCCGGCGGCCCATATAATCCCCACCCGATGCCAAGGCCAGAGGCGCGGATGACGAACGGCCGCACTCCGGCCTGGCCCCCGACTCCGTGATCGGCTCCCTGCGCCACTACGGGTCAGTCGTCCGGCACCGCGATCTCCGGCTCCTGCTGACCGCTGAGCTGGTCTCGGCGATCGGCAGCTGGGCCTACAACGTGGCCCTGGCGGTATACGTGTACGACTCCACCCACTCCGCGCTCTGGGTCTCATCCGTCTTCCTGGTCCGGTTCATCCCCTCCATGTTTCTCTCCGCGTACGGGGGAATCCTCGCCGAGCGCTACGAGCGGGTACGCCTCATGGTGACCGACGACCTGCTGATGATGCTCTGGCAGGCGCTCCTCGCCGTCTCCGTCCTGGTGCACGGGCCGGTCGCCCTGGCCATAGTGCTCGCCGGGCTGACCTCGGTGAGCTCCACCTCGTACACGCCGGCG
>JAJZGN010000257.1 GCA_021798435.1 bacterium
CACTCGGGGATCGAGCTTCCGGCCGGCCAGTAGCCGCTTCAGGCCCTGGTCTATACCCAGCCGATGCCAGAGGTGGTCCAGCACCAAGGCTCCCCCCAGTGGGCGAGACTCGACGAACTCCACCCCGTTCTCGGCGGTGGCCGCCACCGCCGCCCCGGGCTCCAGGAAGCGGCTGATGCTGCGCACCAGCCGGGCCAACCCCGTTCGCCACAAGAACTACGGCCAGGCCGTCTGTGGCCACACCTTCCGGCCCGCCAAGCACACCCCTGAAGTCAAAATTGCCATCTCAGCACCCCTGATCCCCGATTTGCTGCGGAATCCAGGTTGGTCTCATTCCTTGGTGAGGGAACGATCGCCCAAGGGTGCGATTCTCGCTGAGTCAATGCGGGGCTCCCTGAAAGTCCCCGAAATGGTGTATGGTCCCGCCGCTGGTGGCCCCGGCGGCCGCTCGATGTGCCTCTCGTCGCAGAGCCGTGGGGCTGGACAACCACCATCCCAGAGGCCATCATCTAGCCCGCCAGCCACCTCGAGGAGCCTTCTTGGGATCTCACCACCTCGATCAAACTTCCCCCCCCAACCGTCTGGCGCCCGATCCGGGGGCCGGATGCGGCGAGCGGGGCTCCGTGGGCCGACGTCCACCAGTCGCGACCGCCAGCGGGGTCGGCCGGCTCGGAGAGGCGCGGGGAGCAGCATCGGAGCGGTCCGTCCGGTGATGGCGAGCCCACCGCTGCAGCCGCCGGCCGAGGGTGATCCCCGTCTCCCTCCACCCCCTGAGCCGGAACCGCGGCGAGGGTGCCGGCGAGGATGCCGCCGGGGATGCTGCGGCTGCCTCTCTGGGGTGGGCACCGCCGTGCTGCTGTTGGCACTGCTCCTGGCCGCCTACGCCATCATCCCCAACTCCTATCCCGCCTACCCACGCAGTGCCAAATCCGCCCTGGCGCGCTCGAACTACCCTTCCACCTCCAAGCTCCCCTGGCTCCACAGCAATGGGAAGGAGATCCTGGACAGCGCCGGGGCTCAGGTGCTGCTGCGCGGAATGAACGTCACCGGTCTGCTCCAGGCCAAGGACATGCGGCCGGGACCGGTTCCCACTCCGACGGACTTCGCGGAGATGGCCGCGGACGGCTTCGACGTCATCCGCATCCCCATCAGCTGGTCCCTCCTCGAACCCCGGCCGGGAAGTTTCTCGGCCTCGTACCTCGGTCTCCTGAAGAGGGTGGTGGGGGAGGCCTCCAAGGAAGGCATCTACTCCGTCCTCGACTTCCACAACATCGACTGGAGCATCTACTACGGCGGCGACGGGGCCCCCAGCTGGCTCACCGCCGGGTTTCTGCCCCGGAGCTTCCCAGCCGGCAGCCCCTGGAACCGCCACCTGGCCCCCGGGGTCCTGGCCAGCTACGGCATCTTCTGGGCTGACCTCGGGGGATGGCAGCGGGACGCGATCCAGGCCTGGACCGTGGTGGCCAGGGCCTTCAGCCACGACTCGGCGGTGGCCGCCTTCGACCTCTGGAACGAGCCCCACCCCTTCCCCATCCCCCCGGGGGTGTTCGAGGCCAAGTTCCTGCTTCCCTTCGAGGCCAGCCTGATCTCGACCATGGCCCGGGTGGCTCCCCGCCAGATGTACATGGGGGAGCAGACCCTGGACTTCGGCCTCCCCACCTACGTGGGCCGGCTGCCCTACCCCAACCAGATCTTCTCCAGCCACGTCTTCGCCACCCTGCTCGAGCCGCCCTGGCAGGCCCCGGTCCCCCAGTACGGCGCTCCTCTCAGCCTCCTGGAGAGCCAGGCCCGTACCGCCGGGGGGGCCCCCTGGGTGGGCGAGGTGGGCGGGCCCCCCGGGGCGGTCGGCAACGCCTGGATAGCCCGGGAGATGAACCAGCTGGACTCCTACCGCCTGGGATGGGCCTACTGGGACTGGAACGAGGGTGGCAGCTGGGCGTTTGTCAAGCACCCAAGCCGCCTTCGGCTGGTGGCTCGTGCCTATCCCAGGACCACCCCTGGGCAGCTGACCTCCCTCAGTTACGACCCCTCCAGCGGCGAGCTGGCGGTCGGGATAAACGGTCCCACCGAGGGCCGGCCGCTGGTGATCGAGGTGCCCTCCTTCCTCACCCACCTCACCCTCAGCAGCTCCCTAGCCGGCCCGCCCCCGTCCTACCGGCTCGACCCGTCGACCCACCTCTTGACCATCGACGTGCCGGCCGTGACCGGCTCCTTCACGGTCCGGGTCCACTTCAGCTGAGGATGTCCGCCAGCGCGCCCGGCGGGTCAGGCGCGGGTCTCCGGCATCGGCCCGGGCGGTGCGCTGGGGCCGGTCACGGAGGGGTTGCGAACAGTTGCTCGTGCGACGGACTATAAGTAGTGACGATGAACTTGAAAGAGTGGGCTAAGGGTCAAGGGATTCATCCTGTGACCGCATACCGCTGGTTCCGGGATGGCAAGCTGCCGGTGCCAGCGCGCCGCGTCGGGGGCCTGTCTTGGTCGACGCTCCAGATGCATCCGCCGCCACTGGCAGCGTCGCCGTCTACGCGCGAGTCTCCGAGTCTCATCGTCGGACCAACTGGCCGACCTGAACCGGCAGGTGGCCCGGGTCACAAAGTGGGCGACAGACAACGGCCTTCCAGTCGGCCGCGTGGTGACCGCGGTGGGCTCCGCGCTCAACGGCAAACGGGGCAAGTTCCTCACCCTTCC
>JAJZGN010000258.1 GCA_021798435.1 bacterium
CCGGAGCCGGCGCCTGCCACCCTGCGGCCCCTCGGCGCCGCCTGGTGGCTCCCCCGGCTCCTTGGGGGCCGGAGAGGTGCGCTTCTCGGCGGCTCAGAACAGGTGGGGGATGAGCCGCTTCCTGGGGGCGGCGTACTCCCGGTATCGGGCTCCGAATCGCCGTCGGAGCTCTCTCTCCTCGACAGCGATCCGCCACCCGTAGGCTGCGGCGGGGAGTACGAAGAGCGCCAGCGAGGCGAGGTCGTCGTAGCACAGCAGGCAGCCCATCACGGTGAGAAGCGCCCCGGTGTAGGCGGGGTGCTGCAGCCGGCGGTAGGGACCGACAGTGACCAGCTTCTGGCCGGCGCTGGTCGTCACCCGAACCCTGAAGTGCGCTCCAAGGGAGCGCACCGCCCACCAGCGCAGTGCCAGGCCCAGGATCATCACCAGCCCCCCCAGAACCACCAGGATCGACCCGGGATCTGCGAGCCTCCCCTCCGGGATCCACTCGGCCGTGGCCAACCCGCCCCCAACCGCCACCCAGACGCTGGCGATCAGAACGGGCATCGAGAAGCGGTCCGTCGAGGTTTCGGATCCTCGGTCGGGGCCTGCCACCAGCTGCAGACGGACCTCGAAGGCCACCCAGAGAGCCAGGACGGCCCAGAACCAGATCGCCGCTGCTCCCAGGGTGAGCAGTGGTGGGCCGGCCGCCACTGCTCCGGCTGCCGCAGGCGGTGGGGTCAAGACTCCGTCAGCACCCGGCGCAGCGCCTCCAGGTAGGTGGGATCGCCGGTCGCTTCGCGCCGTAGCCAGTATTCGAGTCCCCAGAAGAGGTAGGCGCCGACCAGGGGCGGTAGTCCGGGGGGGCCGAGGCCGCGATTGTAGGTCACGATGAGGCGCTCGGGGGGACAGCTGGAGGGCACCCGTCCGGCTGGATTCGGGGGCACTGTTTGGAGCTCCCACGGCTCAGCCTGCCCCTCGGAGACCAGCAGCTGGCTTCCGCGCTTTCTGGCCCGCCGGCTCAGGCGATCCCAGGGCACGTGGTTCCAGGGCAGCCCCTCCCCATCCAGGTAGATGGTGCGGCCGCCCGCCCCGAGCACGGCCGACCGTGGATAGATGTCGAGGCCGACCAGATCGGCGAGGTCCAGCGCTCCGGCCACCGAGTCGCCCTGGCCGCGGGTGCGCCAGGCCTGGGTCAGCCTCACCGCGGCGGAGGTGGGGACGTACCCGTTCATCAGGATCGGACGACCGGGGTCGAGTGATCGAACCAGAGCCACCTCCCCGGCCACGAACTCCCGTGCCAGCCGCCAGCTGTGCTCCAGACCGAGCGGGTCCAGGGCCTCGTGCTCGACCTGCCAGGCGTAGATGCAGTCCCTCTCCCGGTAGCGCTCCACGACCCGGCCGACGAACTCCTGGGCTGCACTCGCCAGTTCCGGGTAGCCGTCTGGGGTGACCAGCGTGCCCTCTCGGAGGGGCTGCGTGAGCCGGTGCGCGGGCACGAAGAACTCGGGGTAGCCGAAGTTCTTCACCGCGCCCACGGCCAGCACCACCTTCCGCCCCGCCTGCTGGATCCGATCCAGGGTGTCGTCCAGAGCCTGTGGTTCAAACGCCCCGGGCCTCGGTTCAAGGCGGTTCCAGTAGGCGCCCACCCGCAGGATATCGATGGGCAGATCCAGGGCGCGGCGGAGGACCTCGTCCGGGGCGAGTCCCAGCGCCTCCGCCTGCAACGGACGGAATGAGACTCCGAGAAGGCAACCCCCGCGCGGCCTAACGGCCACCCGCCGCCATCGGTCCGAAGGGGGTTGGTCGGGGCGGCGCCAGCGCATCTCCGCGGCCAGCGGCGCCACCGCCACGGCCGCCGCCGCCGGCAACCATCGGGACAGCTTCACGAAAGGAGGATCGGACTCAGGGTGCCGGCACCTCGTGGAAGAACTCGAACGGCTGCAGGAGGGGGATGACCCAGCCGGGAACAAGTCGTCCAGGCCCGGCCCCCAGCGCCCGGCTCTGGCTCTGGTGAGCCCGCCAGGCCCGAATCTTCGAGGCCAGCACGGGGAAGACGAACACGGCGCTTGAGGGGGCGGGGGCCAGGCGGGATGACGCCGACCCTCGCGGGAGGGTGCGCAACTGGACCAGAGTGCGGCGGAGGGCATACGGCAGCGCGACGTACCAGAGCGAGGGGGAGGGGTGGGTTCGCCGGCGAACCGAGGTGACCACCGCCGAGCAGGCGACGTGGTCAGGGTGTCCGTAAAGCCCGTCGGGGCCGTAGGTCAGCATCAGGTCGGGGCGCAGCTCCTCCACCAGCGTCTCCAGCTGAGCGTGCATGAGGGCCGCGTTTTCGGTCAGGGCGCCATCGGGGAACCGCCACTGCACCAGGCGCCGGACCCCCAGGTGTTGTGCCGCTGCTTCCATCTCGGCCGCTCGGAGAATCCCGAGCGCCGTCGCGGTCCGATCCCGGCTTGGGCCCCTCTCACCTCGGGTCAGGACGAGGAGGGTGACGTCCCGCTGCAGCGCCGAGAGGCGCCGCAGGGTCCCTCCGCAGGCCACGGTCTCATCGTCGGGGTGGGGGAATACCGCCAGCACGCGGTGGATGCCAGCCAGCCGGCGCCGTTCTCGATGGTCCTGGGCCCACCAGCAGGCGAGGGCGAAGAGCCCCAGCAGGCCGCCCAGGGTGGCCCGGAAAAGG
>JAJZGN010000041.1 GCA_021798435.1 bacterium
GCGCCTACCCAGCTCGACCCTCTCCTTGGGGGGGCTGGTGTACCACCTCGCCCTGGTGGAGGAGAGCTGGATGGAGGCCCGCTTCGCGGGCCGGGCGCTACCGGAGCCGTGGCGCGGCGTCGACTTCGAGGCCGACCCCGAGTGGGAGTTCCGCACCGGAGGGGAGTTGGATGCCGAGCAGGTGCGCGAGCGCTACCGGGAGGCGGGCGAGCGCACCCACCGGGTGGTCGCCGAGGCCGGCGGCCCCAACCAGCTCTCCGCCATGCCCGCCCACGGAGGCCGCCCGTTCTCCCTCCGTTGGGTCCTGCTGCATCTCATCGAGGAGACGGCGCGGCACATCGGGCACGCGGACCTGCTTCGGGAGGCCGTCGACGGCAGCATCGGGGAATAACTGGGGGGGGCGCCGAGCCCGGCGGAAACTAGCGAATGCCGGGACCCGGCCGCCGACCGCGCTCCGCGCTGGCAGGGCCCGGGCGGTCCCCGGCTGCCCACCCTCAGAATGACGAGGTATGGCGAGCAGCAGCTGGATCATCGCGGTCGGGGCCGAGCTTCTCTCAGGGCACACCGCCGACTCCAACTCCCACTTCCTGGCCGGGCGGCTGCGGGCGACCCCCTACCCCGTGTCCCGGATCGTGGTGCTCCCAGATCGAGTGTCCGCCATCGTGCCGGAGCTCTCCCAGGCCGCCGCTGGGAACCCTGACCGGGTGTTCTGCTGCGGGGGGCTCGGCCCGACCCCGGACGACCGCACCTACGAGGCTATGGCTGAATTCCTCGGCGTTCCCCTGGTGGAGGACCCGGCCACCTTGGAGCGCATCCGGAACCGGGCCGCCGATCTGCACAGCCAGGGGCGACTTGCCAGTCCCGAGCCCAACCCGGGGAACCGCAAGATGGCGCTGGTCCCGGAGGGGAGCCTGGTGCTCCGGAACCCGTTGGGCAGCGCCCCCCCCACGGCGACCCGCCTGCCGGGAAAACGTGGCGCCAGGTGGTTGATAGCGCTCCCCGGCGTCCCCGCGGAGCTGCGAGCGATTGTGGACCAGGAGGTACTCCCCCGCTTCTGCGCCGGGGGGCCGGCCCTGGCTTTTGGGGAGCTGCGCTACAGCGGAGTCGCCGAGTCCCAGTTCTACGGCGTCCTCACCGAACTTGGCGAGGAGTTCCCGCAGGTGAGCTTCGGCTCCTACCCTCAGCCGGGGCGCGGCGAACTGGTCATCCGGGCGTCATCTGCGGACGGCGCCCAGCTGTCCCTGGCCCTAACCAGGCTGCGCGAACTCAGGCCACCGGCCTGAGTTCAGCGGGTCCCGGTCAGCGGGCCACCCGGTGCTTGTCGAAGCAGTTGCTGCAGTAGACCGGACGGTCGTACTTGGGCTGGAAGGGCACCTGGGTCAGAGTCCCACAGTCCGCGCACACCACCTCGAACATCTGCCGCGGAGCTCTGGGACCGGCCCCGTACCCTCCGCCGTTGCCCCCTTGGCGGGAGGCCTTGGCCAGCTGGCGGCAGGGCTGGCACCTGGTGGGCTGGTTGACCAGGCCCTTGGACTGATAGAACTGCTGCTCTCCGGCGGTGAAGATGAATTCCGACCCACATTCCCTGCAGGTCAAGGTAACGTCGACGAGGCTCAACCGAGCATCCTCCAACTATCCACTTAGCCAGGACCACTCGGCCGTGCCTTGAATCGCCGCCCGGAACTGTCTGGCGGCCGCCACTATAGCAAAGGCTGGGGCGTTGCGAGCGATTCTGGTCGACATGGCCGCCCGGGCCGGGATCTCAGAAGGTGAAGAGGTCCAGCCCGCCCGCCACCGGGAGGGCGATTCCGGTCACGTAGGCGGCCTCGGGACTGGCGAGGTAGCAGACCGCCGCAGCGATGTCCTCAGGGCGGCCCAGCTCCCGCATCGCGGTGCGGAGCACCATGCGGTCCACCACCGACGGGGGCGAGGTGCGGAAGCCCTCGGTCTCGATCGCCCCGGCCACCACTGCGTTGCTGGTGATCCGGTGGCGCGCCCCCTCCAGCGCCATCGAGCGCATCAGGCCCAGGACCCCAGCGGAGGTGGCCGCCACGCTGGCATCGCCGAAGCCTCCCTGCAGGGCGCTGACCGTGGACTTGTAGATGAGCCGACCGTAGCCCCGGGCGCGCATGTGCGGCCAGGCCGCCTGGGTGCAGTTGAAGGCCCCGGTGAGGTTCACCTCCAGGTCCCGGCGCCAGAGCTCAGGGGAGAGGTCCATGATCTGGCCCCGGTGGTCCGAGACCCCGGCGCTGCTCACCAGGATGTCAAGGGAGCCGAATTCCTCGGCCACCTGATCGAAGACCTCGCGCACCCGCTGCCGGTCGGTGACGTCCAGCTGAACGGCGCGGGAGCGCCGGCCCATCCGGGCGATCTCGGCGGCGGTCGCCTCCGTGTGGACCCCCCCCTGGGACGCCATCACCTGCGCCATCACGCTCTCGCTTCTGGCCGCCACCCTTCCGATCTCCGGGTCCGACTCCGTGAGCAGATCCGTCAGCACCACGTCAGCCCCCGCGCGGGCCAGGGCCAGGGCGTCCGCGCGTCCCAGCCCCCGGGAGGCCCCGGTCACCACCGCGACCCTGCCAGTCAGGTCGAACATGGTCATTCCTCCAGCGAGTGTATCCCTCCTGCTATGGTGCCCCGGGGCCCTAGGCGGGGCCTGGCGCAGTTCCCGGGAGGCCCATGCGACCGGTAGCCGGCTGGAGTGCGATCGCCGTCGCCGCCGCCGCGGCCTCCTCCCTGACCCTGGCCGCCTGCGGCGGCAACGCTGAAGCGACGCGGACCGGGTCTCGGATCCTGGCCGACGCCTCGGCCGCGATCAGCTCGGTCAAGTCGTTCCGGATGTCGGCGAGCGTCGCCACCTCTGGGGGGGCGGGCAAGTTCACCTTCGAGGTGGCGGGTAAGGGGGTGGGCGAGGGGACCTTCAGCCTCGGCAACCTGCAATTCCAGCTCGAGGAGGACCACGCCACCGACTACATCAAGAGCTCCAGCCTCTGGACCAGCGTGGGCGGCGGTGCGCTGCAGCAGTTGCTCACCGGACACTGGGTTTCGCTGCCCGCCGCCAATACCCTGGCCCAGCAGCTCACCGGTGGCCTGGCGGCGCTCACCTCCCCCTCCCAGACGGCGATCTCCCTCACCAAGGGAGAGCCCAAGGCGCGGAGGACAGGTACCTCCACCTTGGACGGCGAGGGGGTGGTGGTGGTTCGGGAAGCCGGCGGCGGCGAGGTGCTGGTGGCGACCCAGGGGCCACCCTATCCGCTGGAGTTCCGCCTCGGGAACGGCACCACCCTATACCTGTCGGACTTCGGCAAGACCTTCGGAATCCATCCCCCGGCCCGCTCGCTCAGCCTTCTCAACGTGATCGCCGGGTTGCAATCCGGGGTGCCCTGAGAGCCGGGCTCAGAGCGGGAGCAGCTCCATCTCCGCCTTGGTGAGGGCCAGCTCCCCCGATCCGTTGCGGGCCTCCAGCACCAGCACCATCCGCCCCGGGTCCGCCTCCCTCACCTGCGGCTGACCGCTGACCAGGTCGCCGGATGGCACCGGAGCGGAGAAGCGGCACGAGACCCGGGAGACGTAGGCCACCTCCCCTGACCATCGCTCCAGGGGCGCGGCGGCGGCCGCCAGGGTGAGGAGCCCATGGGCGATGGTCGACGGCAGCCCCACCGCCCGGGCGAAGTCTCGGTCGAGGTGGATGGGGTTGTGATCGCCCGAGGCCTCGGCGTAGCTGTCGATCCTCTCCTGGGAGAGGGTTATCGAGAGCTCCGGCGGATCCATTCCCTCACCCGGAGGTAGCCGGTCCAGACGGCCGGTGGCGGTCACGGGGCGCTCCGGACCAGAAACAGGCTCCGCGAGTGGGCGGCGTCGTGCCCATCCTCGCCCCTGCCCGTGCAGGTGAGCTCCAGAAAGACCATCCCTCGGCGCTCCTCAGCCCGGGTGATCTCACCACGCGGAGTCAGCCGCTCAGAGAACCGGATGGGCCGGTCGAACCAGAAGTCCTGCTCGCCGTGCAGCAGACGCGGCAGGTCCAGGCCGACATCGGGGTCCGAGAAGAGGAGGGGGACGATCGGCCAGAGGAGGTAGACCGAGGCAAACGTGGCCAGCGGCCCACTCGGCTCCCAATCCGACCCGCCCCATACGGCCCGGAGGTAGGCGCGGTGTCGCTCCCTATCCACGATCTGCGGGCCGGCACCGTAGCTGCGGCCCAGGCACTCCGGGTTGAACGCCATTGCCCCGCCAGCATATCCAACCGGTGCTACGCTGGCGCCGTGCCCACCTGGTCGATGTGGGGGGCGAGGGGCCACGACGGAAGGCGCTCCTCGGCCTATCGCTGGGGCTTGGTCGCTGGACTCGCCATCCTCACCGCGGCCATCGGGGCCGGTCCAGCGAGCGGGAAGGGCGAGCACCCGCCCTCCGCGTATCCACCGACCCGCACCAGTCCGGCCGCGTACGACCAGCCAGGGTCCAACCGGACGGCGGCCCGACTCCTGGCCGAGAGCCTCCTGGCAGAGGCCTGGCTCCCGCCCGCCGCGACCCCCATGCCCGTCCCGACCCACGGGCTGCTGGGCCAGCCCCAGACCACGTTCGGCGGCCTCAACCTCATTGACCTCAGCGCTGGATCCTGGGCCACCGTGCGCACCTTCCTCTTCCAGGAGGAGCTGGTGCGGCACGTCCCTCCGGGCACCAGCTGGTCCGGCGGCGGCACCGGGTATGCGCCCGGCAAGCCCGACGTCTACTCCCTGTCCTTCGCACCGCGGCAGCTCCCCTCGTTCGCCGAGGCGGCTCAGCTCGTCTACTCCTACTATGGCTACGGGCCGCAGACCCTGATTCGGATCGATTCCGAGGTGGTCTGGCGCCCCTTCCGGGGTCGATCCACGGAGCTGCCCACCCGGTTGAGGCGGGCAGTGGTCCGCTCGGTACCCGAGGTTAGCCCCACCGCGCTGCGTCCCCAAAGCATCACCCTGGGACCGGGGTCGGAGCTGGAGTCCCTGGTCTCCGCGGTCGATGCCGAGCCGGCGGTGTCCCCGGGCTTAACGCCCTGCGCCCTCATCGAACAGAGGGTCACGGTGACCTTCTACGCCGGTTCCGGGGACCGTCCGGTGGCCGAGCTGACACTTCTGGTGGGCTGCGTCGACCTCAGCCTGCGCCTCAACGGCCAGTCCATCCAGCTGCAGGCGAGCCCCGCCCTGGGAGTCCTGCAACGTCTCCTTCGGAGCTGATCCCACCGCCGCGGCGCCATCCCCGACGCCTCGGCCCTCCTGGGGCCGACGTCCCAGCCGGCTCCCAGCTTTGACACCGCTTCCGCCCCTCTGGTAGGGTGGCCGAAGTGCCGCTGGGGAGAGGCGGCCGGGCAAGGAAGCTTGGGGAGAAGCTGCTTGCAACGTGTCAATTCGCGCCTCGTGCACGGGGCCGTGGCGCTGCTGGCGACCGGACTGGTGCTGGTCGGACTTCTGAGCGCCACCCCGGGAGCGATCCAGGCGGCATCCCAGTCCACCGGCTACTGGCCTGCCCCCGCGGCGGCCGGCGCCGGCCTCTATTACGACAAGCCGGCCGCGGTCCCGGGAAGCATCCCGGTGGTCCCGGCACCGGTTGTGGACGCCTCCTCGAACGCCAGCCTAGCCACCCTCGCGGCCAGCCACGGCACCTCAGTGGCCGAGCTGGCCTGGGCCAACCAGCTTCCCGCCGGGGCCCCGCCCCACGCGGGACAGCCGCTGCTCATCCCGCCCGGCGGTCCCACGGTACTGGTGCGGGTGCTGCCCGGGGAGGACCTGCAGTCCTTTGCGGCCCGCTTCCGGATCAGCCCTGGGGTGGTGCTCAACTACAACAACCTGAGTGGGAGCCAGCTGGCACCCGACACTTTCCTGCTCATGCCCCGGGCGGCGTCCCCCTCCTCGCTGCCGGTGCAGGATTTTCTGCCCCTCACCGCCGGGGTTCCGGAGGTGGCTCCCAGCCAGCCCCGGTCCCCCAACCCCTTTCCCTGGGGCCAGTGCACCTACTGGGTGGCCAGCCAGCGTTCCGTGCCCTGGCAGGGCAACGCCATCGACTGGTGGGCGGAGGCCCGGGCCTACGGTGTCCCCGAGGGGCTGGTACCGGTTGCGGGGGCGATCGCGGTCTACGACATCGGCTACTACGGGCACGTGGCCTACGTCACCAAGGTCCTGGCCAACGGCAGCTGGCAGCAATCCGAGATGAACGTCTACGGCCTGGGGGTCCAGGACACCCGCACCATGGTTCCCGGGGAGGGAGGGTTCCTAGGCTTCATCTACTGACCGGGGCGCGACCCCCCTCCACCTCGCCCGATTCCGGGGTTTCGGCCCCGCGGAACCTGCCCTTCGCAGGCCGCGTTGGAATGGGCAGGATGCGAGTGCCGCAGGACTTGAAGTGACCGGCCACCGCGCCCCCTGGCGCCGCCTCCGGCTTCTGCTGCCCGCTCTACTGCTGCTCGTGGTGGCCCTCGGCGCCCTGCAGTACCTGCGCCCCGTTCCTCGCATTGTGCTGGTGCGGGCCGCTCCCTCCACGGTGACCCTCCCCGGACGGCTGGCCCCGCTTCCCTGGCCGCAGTTCGGCGAGGCGGCCGTGGCCGTCGATGGGGTGGGCCTGGTGGGCAGCCACGGGGGCGACCAGGCCGAGCCGATCGGCAGTGTGGCCAAGGTGATGACGGCGGTCCTGGTGCTCAAGGAACATCCCCTCCAGCTGGGAGCCACCGGTCCCACCGTGACCGTGACCGCTGCGGATGTCGCCACCTATCAGCAGGACCTGGCCGGCGGCCAGTCCGTGGTCCCGGTGGCCGGCGGGGAGGTCCTCACCGAGCTGCAGCTGCTGGAGGCCATGCTGATCCCCTCGGGCAACAACATCGCCACCCTCCTGGCCCAGTGGGATGCCGGCAGCGAGAGCGCCTTCGTCAGCGAGATGAACCGGGAGGCCCATGCCCTGGGCCTCACCCGCACGACCTACGCCGACGCCAGCGGACTCTCCCCGGGCACGGTGAGCGATGCCGCGGATCAGACCCGACTGGCCGAGTACGCCATGGCCAACCCGGTGTTCGCCGAGATCGTGGCGATGCCCCAGGTCACACTCCCGGTGGCCGGGGTGACCTACAACGTGAACGCCGAAGTGACCCACGGGGGCATCGTCGGGGTCAAGACCGGCTCGACCCCACAAGCCGGTGGCTGTTTCGTGTTCGCGTACCAGGCCACCGTGGGATCGCGGACGGTGCTGGTCGTGGGCGCGGTGCTCGGCCAGGGCGGCACCAGCGTCCTGGACAGCGCGCTGGCGGCGGGTGGGGAGCTCGCCCACGCTCTGGGGCCCCAGTTGGAGTTGTTCCCTCTTCTCAGCCCTGCGACGGTCGTGGCCCGGCTTGAGCCGGCCTGGTCGGCGCCCATCCCGGTCACCCCCTCGCAGTCCTACACGGCGCTCGGCTGGCCTGGTCTAAGGCTTCGCCTTCGAGTGGTCTCGCTGCGGCTCGGCACCTCGCTGGGGGCGCGCCAGCGGGTCGGGGCCGTGGTGGTGCAGTCGCCTGCCGGGCGCGTGTCCCTCCCCCTCGCGGGGCCCTCCCCGGTGTCCGGTCCCTCGCTCCGATGGCGGCTCACCCGCCTCTGATCCCCCCCCGGGGAGCTAGGGGTGGGGAGCGGACCACCGGTCGCGCGGGCGACGCTGAGAGCGCGTCTCGCGGCCGCGTCCCCGGCCCGGCCCGGCCCCTCCCAGGCTAATCTAGGGAGGAGAACAAAAGCATCCGACGGGGAGTGGCCCGGGGAACCGGCCGCGCTCCGTCGGTCACCCCGAGGAGGCATCCGGTGGCCGAGAGCAAGAACGCGAGCAGAGCGGAGGGGCGGGATTCCAAGCCCCCCGCCCGGGGGCGGGCAAAGGCGTTCACCGAAGAGGAGCGGGCCGCCATGCGTGAGTACGCCCGCGAGCGGCGCATCAACCAGTCCGACCCTGCGGATGGCGAGCGCGAGGTGCTGGCCAAGATCGCGGAGATGCCGGAGTCGGACCGGGCGATCGCCGAGCGGCTGCACGACCTGGTCAAGGCCACGGCTCCCCACCTCACGCCCCGGACCTGGTACGGAATGCCGGCCTACGCTCAGGCTGGTGCGGTGCTGCTCTTCTTCCAGAGCGCGCAGAAGTTCAAGTCCCGCTATGCGACCCTGGGCTTCAGCGACAAGGCCAAGCTGGACGAGGGCGGGATGTGGCCGACCAGTTACGCCCTGAAAGAGTTCGGCCCGGCCGAGTCGGCGCGGGTCGAGGAGCTGCTGCGCAGGGCGGTGGGCTGACGCGGGAAGTGGCCCGTCCGCGGGGGACCGGGCCTAGCCGGCGAAGCGGTAGCCGATCCCCGGGACGGAGTGGATGTAGGTGGGGTGCTCGGCGCTGGGCTCGATCTTGCGCCGCAAGCGGTACACGTGGGCGTCCACGGTCCGGGTCTCGATCTCGACCTCGTACCCCCAAACCCGGCGCAGGAGCTCGGCCCGGCTCATCACCTGGCCCGGCCGGCTGGCCAGCAGGGCGAGCAGATTGAACTCGGTGAGGGTGAGGGGAACCTCCTGATCGTCGCGGTACACCTGCCGGCGGCGCAGGTCGATGCTGAGCCCGGGAAACTCGAACCGCTCCCGAGCCTGCTCCTGGGGGGCGGCGTCCGAGCGCCGAAGGTGCGCTCCGATCCGAGCCACCAGCTCGCGCACCTCGAAGGGCTTGACCACGTAGTCGTCCGCGCCCAGCTCCAGCCCCACCACCACGTCGATGGTGTCGCTCTTGGCGGTCAGCATGATGATCGGGAGCTTGTGGCCGTCGCTGCGCAGCTTGCGGCAGACATCCAGCCCGCTCATCCCCGGCAGGTTGATGTCCAGCAGGACCAGGTCGGGACTGCTCTGCTGGACGAGCTCCAAGCCCTCGGTGCCGGTGGCGGCCTCCAGCACTGTGTAGTGCTGGGGCTCGCAGGCGAGCTTCACGATCTCCCGGGTCGCGGGGTCGTCCTCCACCATGAGGATGGTCTTGTTGCCGCCGCTCATGCGCCCAATGCCTCCAGGTACTCGGTTACGGTGTTGACGAAGCTCTTGACCTCGATGGGCTTGGTGATGTACCCAGAGCAGCCCGCCTCCATGGCCTCCCGCTCGTCCCCCAGCATCGCCCGGGCGCTGAGCGCCACGATCGGCGTCTGAGAGGTCCGGGGGTCCGCCTTCAGCAGGCGGGTGACGGTGAGGCCGTCGATCCCCGGGAGCTGGATGTCCATCAGGATGAGGTCATAGGGATGGGCCTTGGCCTTCTGCAGTCCCTCCTGGCCGTCCGTGGCGGTGTCCACCTTGAACCCCTGCCCCCTGAGGACCAGGGTGGAGAGCTCAAGACTGGACGGATTGTCCTCGATCACCAGGATACGGTTACGCAGCTGCCCGTTGGGACGCAACCCGTGCAAGGGCAGGGTCACGGTGAAGGTCGCGCCCCTTCCCAGCTGGCTCTCGACTTTGATGGTCCCCCCGTGCAGCCCCACCATCCTCTTGACCAGGGCCAGCCCCAGTCCGGTGCCCTCGTAGGGCCGGTCGGCGGAGGACTGGACCTGGAAGAACTCGCTGAAGATCTCCTCATGGTGCTGAGCGTCGATGCCGATCCCGCTGTCCTTGACCTGGAGCACCAGCTGGCCCGCCCGGGGCTTGGTCCTCGCCCGCACCAGGGCGTATCCCCCCTCGGGGGTGAACTTGATGGCGTTGGCCAGAAGGTTGTAGAGGACCTGCTTGAACTTCCCCTTGTCGGCGCGCACCAGGGAGTCCTCGTGGTCGACCTCCACCTGAAGGGCCACCCGGGCCCGCTCCGCCAGCGGGCGCACCACGGTCAGCACCTCGCCTATGGCCGGTCCCAGCTGGAACTCCTCGTACTGCAGCTCCAGCCGGCCCGCCTCGATCTTGCTGAGGTCGAGCACGTCGTTGACCAGCCCGAGGAGATGGCGGCCGCTGGAGTGGATGTTCTCCAGGCATTCCTGCTGCTGCTGGGCGCTCATCTTGCCCGCCAGGTTGTCCTTGAGGATCTCGCTGAAGCCGAGGATGGCGTTGAGCGGGGTGCGCAGCTCGTGGCTCATGTTGGCCAGGAACTCGCTCTTGAGGCGGCTGTTCTCCTGGATCTGGGCGTTGGCCACCTCCAGCTCGTGCTTCTGGAGGGCTATCTCCTGCAGCTGGCGCTGGGCCGAGGCATGCAGGGAGGCGTTGTCCAGGCTGATGGCGGCCTGGTTGGCGATCACCCGCACCAGCGCCTGCTCCAGGTCGGTGAACGGCTTGACCCGTTTGCGCCCCAGGCTCAGGGCACCCATCACCCGGTTGGGGGACTCGAGCGGCATGACGAGGACACTGCGGGGTGAGCTGGGACTGGGCAGGCTCTTGAAGCGCGGATCCTGGGTGGCGTCGTCCACCCGGACCGCCTTGCGCTCGGCAACCGCCCAGCCCACGATCCCCTCCCCGACGCCGAAGGCGGCCACACTCCCCACCTGCTCGGTGTAGGGATAGGTGGCCATGGCGCTGAGCTGCGACTCCTCCTCGTCCAGCAGGAACACCGTGGAGGCGTCGCAGGCCACCAGTTGGGCGAGCGACCTCAGGGTGAAGTCGATGTTGACCTTGACGTCAAGGCTGGACGTGAACAGATTGCCGACCCGCTCCAGCAGGTCGACCATCGCCTTGTCGTCCATCCGTGGGGGATTATAGGCAACGGCCGAATTCACGACCACCACCCGCGGGGTGCCCCGCCCAGGACCGGCTTGCCACCGCGCCACCACCCCAGTCCCGGCCCGCTCCGACAGTTCCGGCGCAGACTTGGGCCCGCGCCGCGGGACATCCCGGCCGAGGATGTCATCCGGCCCGGGGCAACGGCCGACCGCCAACCGGCGTGCCGCTGGCTCCGTCCGGGTGGGGACCTGGCGGGAGAACAGGCATAGCCACGCGTGACGGTACGCCTTGGGACGTCTGCCCGGCAACCCATAGCATTCCCTGGTGGGTGCGCCGGAGCAGGCGGGCCAAGAGGAAAGCTACCGCGCAGAGGCCGGCGAAGACCCGGAAGCCAGCATCGGTGGACTGGTCCAGAGACCGGCCCAGGTGTCCGCTGAGCACCCCACCCGCCGCGAGGAACACCCGAACCGCCACCGACGGTGGCAGGCTGGCCTCGGCGAACACCAGAGCGAGAGTGAAGGAGGGAGCCTTCCCCATCGCCAAGCGTAGGCCGGCGAAGAGAGGTTGTACGGGGACCCGCGCCCTCGGTGGGCAGCTGGATGCGGAGAGCGACGGCTTGCGCCTTCTGGGCCGACCGCCGCAGGGTTGGGAACTGCTGCGGCGGATAAGACACTAGGCGTCGTACAGATGTATCATAGGGCAGGATGAAGCTGAGCGAATGGGCTCGAACCCAGGGTGTTCACCCCCGGACCGCCCTGCGCTGGTTCCAGGAGGGGCGGATGCCGGTGCCGGCGCGTCGGGTCAGCCCGCGCACCGTGCTGGTGGAGACGGTGACCGTGCCCCGTCCCCAGACGGTCGCGCTGTATGCGCGCGTGACGTCCCACGACCAACGGGCCGACCTCGAGCGCCAGCTCGGGCGCTTGGTCGCTTGGGCGTCAGCCCACGACCTGGCGGTGACGCACACCGTCACAGAGGTTGGCTCCGGGATGAATGGGGCGCGCCCCAAGCTGCGCCGGCT
>JAJZGN010000259.1 GCA_021798435.1 bacterium
CCGGAGGAGAGATGGGCGTGGTCACCGACATGAGGAACCTCCAGGTGGTAGGATGGCTAAGCGGAAGCTTCCTCCGGTATTATACGGAGGACTCCTCCGTTTAGCAAGCGGAAGTTCATCGAGGGCCGGCTGGTGAGATGGGAAGCGGCCGAGGCAGCCTCTGGAACGGCGGCCCCCGAGGGGGGGATATCGGCGGGCAGGGCCCTGCGGGCGGATGCGGCCCGGAACCGAGCGGTGCTGCTGGCGGCCGCCTCCGCCGCCTTCTCCGAGCGGGGCCCGGAGGTTCCGCTCGAGGATATCGCCCGCCAGGCCGGCGTCGGCATCGGCACCCTCTACCGGCACTTCCCCACGCGCGAGGCGCTCGTCGAGGCCGTCTTCCGGCACGAGGTGGGGGTGTTGGTGCAGAGCGCGGACGAGCTGCTGGCGGGCCTCCCCCCAGACCAGGCCCTGAAGCAGTGGATGCAGCTCTTCGTCCGGCACGTGGCCACCAAGCGGGGCATGCTGGCGGTGCTCAAGCCGATTCTGGTGGACAATCCGAGGTTCTCCGGGGAGACCAAGGGGCTGGTGACGGCGGCGGCCGGCAAGATCCTGGCCGCCGGGGTGGCCGCCGGCTCGGTCCGGCCCGACGTGGACGGCGCCGACCTGCTCCGGGCCGTCACCGGAATCTGCATGTCCACGGACGAAAGCAGTCAGGAGGTGGCCAGCCGGCTGGTCGGCCTGCTGTTCGACGGGCTGCGCCGCTCCCCGGGGTGAGGCGGGCCCCTCTGCCAGCCGCGCCACGGGGCAGGAGGGGCGGAGTGTCCGGAGCGGCTCGGAGGAGCCCGGCGGCCACATCGACGGGTCCGGGCGACCGGGCCGGGGGACGCCTTCCGGGACCGCCGCTCGGGGCCACGGCTGTGCCGCTCGAGGGCCGGGCGGTTGACACCGACCGAGGGGTCGCATAGGCTTCGGCGATGGTCGCCTGAGGTACCTCCGCCTGGACGCGCGCTCGCGCCGCTCGGGGGCGGGACGCGTCCTGGCTGGTGGCCATCTCAGGCTCACACCCCCCCGCCATGGAGGAGTGCCGATGTCCCTGGAACCCACCCACGAATCCGCCGCGCCGGAGGAGCTGGAGCGCAGCTGGTCCGGAGACCGCTGGCGCTCTGTGACCCGCCCCTACTCGGCCGCGGACGTCCTCCGCCTTCAGGGGTCGTTCCCGATCGAGCACACGCTGGCCCGCCGGGGGGCGGAGCGGCTCTGGGAGATGCTGAACCGGGAGGAATACGTCCCCGCCCTCGGCGCCCTGACCGGCCAGCAGGCGGTGCAGATGGTGCGGGCCGGGCTCGGCGCCATCTATCTCTCCGGGTGGCAGGTGGCGGCTGACGCCAACCTCTCCATGGAGACCTACCCCGACCAGAGCCTCTACCCCTCCACCTCGGCGCCCGCCCTCGCCTCCCGGCTCAACCGGGCCATGTTGCGGGCCGACCAGATCGCCTGGGCCGAGGGGCAGCACGACAGGGAGTGGGTGGTGCCGATCGTGGCCGACGCCGAGGCCGGCTTCGGGGGGCCCCTGCACGCCTTCGAGCTGATGAAGCAGATGATCGAGGCGGGGGTGTCCGGGGTCCACTACGAGGACCAGCTGGCCTCGGAGAAGAAGTGCGGCCATCTGGGAGGCAAGGTGCTGGTCCCCACCTCCCAGTTCGTCCGCACCCTGGTGGCGGCCCGGCTGGCGGCGGACGTGGCCGGGGTCCCGACAGTGCTGGTGGCCCGCACCGACGCCCTGAGCGCCACCCTGCTCACCTCGGACGCCGACCCTCAGGACGCCCAGTTCCTCACCGGGGAGCGCACCTCCGAGGGGTACTACCGGGTGCGGCCCGGGCTCGAGCCGGTGATCGCCCGCTCCCTCGCCTACGCCCCCTTCGCCGACGCCCTCTGGTTCGAGACCTCTACCCCCGACATCCGCCAGGCGGAGGCCTTCGCCCAGGCCATCCACGCCCGGTTCCCGGGCAAGATCCTCGCCTACAACTGCTCCCCCTCCTTCAACTGGAAGCTCCACCTCAGCGATGAGGAGGTGGCCGCCTTCCAGCGCCGGCTGGGGGAGCTGGGATACCGCTTCCAGTTCGTGACCCTGGCCGGATTCCACGTCGCCAACGCCGCCATGTTCGAGCTGGCCAAGGGGTACTCGCGGGAGGGGATGACGGCCTACGTCCACCTCCAGCAACGGGAGTTCGAGCTCGAGCTCCAGGGGTACACCTCCACCCGCCACCAGGCCGAGGTCGGAGCCGGGTACTTCGACCAGGTGCTGGAGACGGTCACCGGGGGCGACAGCGAGACCCTGGCCCTGCGCGGCTCCACCGAGGAGGCCCAGTTCGAGTCGGCGCCCCTGCCGTGACCCCTCCCTTCCCCACGGTCCAGGTCCTCCAGGACTGCGGCCGAGCCCAGGAGGAGGTCCTGACCGAGGGGGCGCTCCAGTTCCTCGCCACCCTGGAGCGCGAGCTGCGCCCCGGTCGGGAGGAGGTCCTGGCGGCCCGCCGGGAGCGGCAGCTGCGGCTCACCTCCGGCGAGCTCCCGGACTTCCCCCGCGAGACCGCCGGGGTGCGCGAGGACCCCACCTGGAGGATCGCCCCCTCGCCCC
>JAJZGN010000260.1 GCA_021798435.1 bacterium
CCCCGGTGCTGGAGCGCATAGATGCCGAGGTAGCAGAGCCGGGCTACGTCCTGGCCCGGGGCAAACACCCCGAAAACCCCGCAGGCCTCGTGCAGCTTGTCATCCAGAAAGGGGGACGGCGGCCGGTGACCGCAGGTGGCGCTCAACCTCTGCAGCATACCGGCCGGGGCCCGGCCGCCGGTCACAGGACCGGCCCCGCCATGGCACCGGCGATCCCCTCAACGCGAGCCGCGGCCGCGGCCGCCAGGGAAATCCTGGCGAGGCCCACGATCTCCACCTGGTCTCCCCCCACCTCCCCGAGCCGGGCGCACGGCACCCCCCAGCCGGCGCAGACCTCCTCCATCCGGGCGCCCCCCGCGGGGTCCACGCTGAGGACGAACCGGCCCGAGCCCTCCCCGAAGAGGAGGGCGTGGCCGCCATCGGCCGGGATGGACTGCCCCCCCACCCGGACCACGGCGCCGAGTCCACCCGCCAGGCAGGATTCGGCCAGCGCCACCGCCAGCCCCCCCAGGGAGCAGTCATGGGCCGAGCGCGCCGAGCCCTCCGACACCAGCTGGCGGACCGCCTCGGAGGCCCTTCTCTCCAACTCCAGCTCCAGCGCCGGAGGCGGGCCGAGAACCATCCCCCCCAGGAGGCGCTGCAGCTCTGAGCCCCCCAGCTCGGTCCCCCCGGGTCCGACCAGGTAGATGAGGTCCCCGGCGGCGGCGAACCCGGGGCCGGGGAGGCGGCGGATGTCCCCCACCAGCCCCACCACCCCCACCACCGGCGTCGGGGGGATGGAGTCGCCGGAGAGGTCGTTGTAGAGGCTCACGTTCCCGCTCACCACCGGGAGGGCCAGCTGTCGGCAGGCCTCCGCCAGCCCGGCCACCGCCTCCTCCAGCTGCCACATCACCTCCTCCTTCTCCGGGTCCCCGAAGTTGAGGCAGTTGGTGAGGGCCAGCGGGCGGGCGCCGACGCAGGCGAGGTTCCTCACCGCCTCCGCCACCGCCAGCTGGGCCCCCCGGCGGGGGTCCAAGAGGGAGCTGCGGTGGGCCCCGTCCACGGTGATGGCGAGGCCGTCCTGCCGCCCCCGGAGCCGCACCACCGCGGCGTCCCACCCGGGTAGGACCACGGTGTCGTCCCCGACCTGGTGGTCGTACTGGCGGTAGATCCAGCTGGCGTCCGCGCAGTTGGGGGAGGCGAGGAGCCGCAGCCAGGCCTGCTCCAGCGTCCAGGGCGAGCCCCCGGGAAGAGGGGCCGCGTTGAGGGCGCGCTCCACCTCCGGGGGCCGGGAGCTCGGGGGACGGCGGGGCAGGAACCCCTCGACGAGCACCGACAGCGGGAGCCGGGCCACCGTCTCGCCCCCGGAGCTGATCTGAAGCTCCTCCGGGGCGATCACCTCCCCCACCACGTCCGAGCGGAGCTCCCAGCGGTCGAAGACGGCCCGGACCTCCTCCACCCTTCCCCGCTCCACCACCAGCACCATCCGCTCCTGGGACTCGCTCAGCATCACCTCGTAGGGAGTCATCCCCCGCTCCCGGCGGGCCACCTGGTCGAGGTCGAGGCGGATCCCCGCCCCGCCCCGCCTTGCCATCTCGGCGCAGCTGCTGGTGAGGCCGGCGGCGCCGCAGTCCTGGAGCCCCACCAGGGCGCTGCTGCCGGCCAGCTCCAGGCAGGCCTCCATGAGGCACTTCTCCAGGAAGGGGTTGCCGACCTGGACCGCGGGCCGGCGCTCCTCCGCTCCCTCGTCCAGCTGCACCGAGGCGAAGGTGGCGCCGTGGATGCCGTCCCGGCCGGTGTCCGCCCCCACCAGCAGTACGGGGTTGCCCACCCCCCGGGCCACCGCGTGCAGCAGCCGGGGGGCGGTCACCAGCCCGACGCACATGGCGTTCACCAGGCAGTTGCCCCGGTAGGCGTCGTCGAAGTAGGTCTCCCCGCCGACGGTCGGCACACCGATGCAGTTGCCGTAGAAGCCCACCCCCTCCACCACCTTGGCGAAGCGGTGGCGCTGGGCGGCGTCACCCAGCGCCCCGAAGCGCAGAGCATCGAGAAGGGCCACCGGCCGGGCGCCCATGGCGAACACGTCTCGGAGGATGCCGCCCACCCCGGTGGCCGCCCCCTGCACCGGCTCGATGGCGCTGGGATGGTTGTGGGACTCGATCTTGAAGCAGCAGAGCAGCCCCTCCCCGAGGTCCACCACCCCGGCGTTCTCACCGGGGCCGACCACCACCTGGGGAGCTTGGGAGCTGAGCTGGGAGAGCAGGCGGCGCGAGGTCTTGTAGGAGCAGTGCTCGGACCAGAGCGCCCCCAGCATTCCCAGCTCCAGCTCGTTGGGCGCCCTTCCCAGCTGGAGGACGGCGTGGTGGTACTCCTCCTCGGTGAGGGCCAGCTCCCGCAGCTGGGCAGGACTCGGCGCCGCCATCCCCGCGGTCACCGCGGGCCGAGGACAGCGAGGGCTGCCCTGAAGAGGTGGAGGCCGTCCTCCGATCCCAGGAGGGGCTCGCAGGCCCGTTCGGGGTGGGGCATCATTCCGAGCACGTTGCCCTCCCGGTTCAGCACCCCGGCGATGTGCTCCAGCGAGCCGTTGGGATTGTGCTGGTCGGCCAGCTCCCCGGAGGGCCCGGAG
>JAJZGN010000042.1 GCA_021798435.1 bacterium
GCACCGAGGCCAGGGAGGGGGTGCGGCGGCTCGTGACCGCCCTCACCTATGGGGAGCTGGGCCAACAAGGGGGCGCGAAGGCGGGACGTCGGATCCACTGACCTGGTCAGGGAAGGGAGGGCGGCGCCCAGCCTATCGACTGGTCCAAGTCGGAGCTTGGGGTACGCGCCGGGATGGCTGATCGTTCTCCTGCGCGCATCGAGCAGCGGGCGGATGATGACCGTTGCGCGTGAAGCCCCATGTTTGCTCCACGGATGGAGCCCAACTCAGCACCCGTTCCCGCGGCGGATAGACCGGCGCGGGAGGCTGGTGGGCGCACCAGGAGTCGAACCTGGGGCCTCTACCGTGTCAGGGTAGCGCTCTAACCACCTGAGCTATGCGCCCGCTGCAGGGTTCGGATTATAGCCGCCGCTCGCCCGTTCCCAGAGTGGGGCCCCGCCTCTAGAATGCGAGATCAGATGGAAGGACTCGACCTGGATGTGGTGCGCCACAGCGCCGCCCACCTCATGGCGGCGGCGGTCTGCGAGCTGTTCCCGGGGGCCGAGTACGCCATTGGGCCGGCCATCGAGGACGGCTTCTACTACGACTTCCTATTGCCTGGGGGAGCGAGGATCAGCGACTCCGATCTCCCCAGGATCGAGGAGAGGATGCGGGAGATCCAGGCTCGAGATCCCGCCTACGAGCGGTTGGAGGTGGATCGGGACAGCGCACTCTCGGAGTTCCGCGGCCGCTCCCAGCGCTTCAAGGTGGAGCTTATCGAGAGGATCCCCGAAGGGGAGCTGATCACCTGCTACCGGACCGGCGATTTCTTCGACCTCTGCCGCGGGCCCCACGTCCCGCGGGCCTCGCAGATCCCGGCCTTCCGGCTGCTCCACACGGCTGGCGCCTACTGGCATGGGGACGAGAACCAGCCGATGCTCCAGCGGGTTTACGGCACCGCCTTCCTCGGCTCCAGGGAGCTGGAGGAGTACCTGGAACGGCTGGAGATGGCCCGGCAGCGGGACCACCGCCGGCTGGGGCGCGAGCTGGACCTGTTCTCCCTCCCCGAGGAGCTGGGTGGCGGACTGGTGCTCTGGCATCCCCGGGGGGCAGTGGTTCGGACGGTCATGGAGGACTACTGGCGGCGTGAGCACCAGCGGGGCGGATACCAGCTCGTGTACACCCCTCACCTGGCCCGGGAACACCTCTGGGAGGTCAGCGGCCACCTCGGCTTCTTCGC
Organism: bacterium; assembly: GCA_021798435.1. Taxonomy (GTDB): domain Bacteria; phylum Chloroflexota; class Dormibacteria; order Aeolococcales; family Bog-877; genus JAJYXT01. The sequence continues at coordinate 1,220 of JAJZGN010000042.1, forward strand.
GGACGAGATGTACGGGCCGATCGCCGTCGAGGGGGATCGCTATCGGGTGAAGCCGATGAGCTGCCCCTTCCACATCCTCATCTACCGTTCCCGTCCCCGCAGCTATCGCGAGCTGCCCTTGCGGCTGGCCGAGATCGCCTCGGTGTACCGATTCCAGCGAAGTGGCACCCTGCACGGGCTGCTGCGGGTGAGGGGGATCACCCAGGACGACGCCCACATCTTCTGCACTGAAGAGCAGGCCGAGGAGGAGGTTGTCGGGGTCCTACAGCTGGCTTCGGAGATGCTCTCACGATTCGGATTCGCGGAGCTGGAGGTGGACCTCAGCACCAAGCCTCCCAAGGCTGCGGGTGAGGATCGGATGTGGGAACTGGCGGAGGCCGCTCTGGACCGCGCACTTCGCCGGCAGGGGATGGAGTTCAAGGTGAACCCTGGGGAGGGAGCCTTTTACGGCCCCAAGGTGGACATCCACATCCGGGACGCGATGGGTCGCCGCTGGCAGTGCAGCACTGTGCAGTTCGACTTCAACGAGCCGGAACGCTTCCATCTGGAGTACATCGGTGCGGACGGCGCCGCCCACCGGCCCATCATGGTCCACCGGGCCCTGCTGGGTTCGCTGGAGCGCTTCTTCGGGGTGCTCCTGGAGCATTACGGCGGCGCCCTGCCCTTCTGGCTGAGCCCCGAGCAGGTGCGCATGGTCACGGTTAGCGACGACCAGCTGCCGTACGCCCTCGAGGTGGCTGCGGCCCTCGACGCCAGGGGAATCAGGACCTCTCCTCCTCGTCCTGGGGAGACGATGCCGGCCCAGATCCGGGACGGCGAACTGGCCAAGGTCCCGTACCTGGCCGTGGTCGGGCGCCGGGAAGTTGAGGCCCGCCAAGTCAACCTCCGGGATGCCCGACGCGGGACCAAGACCGTCCTCGGGATCGAGGAGATGGCGGCGAGGCTGGCCGAGGAGACCGCCGGGGGTTGAACGCCAAAGGGCAGGTGGCCCTGTACGTGATAGCATCGGCCCCTCTGGCCTGAGCTGAGGAGGATGCGTCCATAGCGTTTCGCGAGCTGCACATCAACGACCAGATCCGGACCCCGCAGGTCCGGCTCTTCGACGACACGACCGACGAGGCGCTGGGTATCGTGACCCTGGCAGAGGCCCAGCGGCTGGCCCAGGAGAGGGGACTCGACCTCGTGGAGGTGGCGCCCCAGGCCCAACCTCCGGTGTGTCGGCTCATGGACTATGGGCGATTCAAGTTCGAGGCCCTGAAGAGGGAGAAGGACGCTCGTCGAGAGCACAACGCCATCCGCCTCAAGGAGATGAAGCTCCGTCCCAAGATAAGCGACCACGACTTCCAGACCAAGTACGGGTACGTGCGTCACTTCCTGGAGGATGGCGACAAGGTCAAGCTCACTATCATGTTCAGGGGCCGAGAGCTGGTGCACCAGGAAATCGGTCGGGCGCTGCTGCAGCGGCTGGCCGAAGAGGTGAAGGACGTGGCCCAAGTGGAGCGGCAGCCCCTCCTGGAGGGGCGCAACATGATCATGATTCTCAATCCGGTGCAGAAGAAGCCCAGCAGGGGAGAGGCGAACCACAATGCCCAAGATCCGCAGCCATAAGGGGACCCAGAAGCGCTTTCGGGTCTCGGGCGGGGGCAAACTGCTCCGCCGGGGAGCATTCCAGTCCCATCTTCTGGAGCACAAGTCAGCCAAGCGCAAGCGGGGTTACGCCCAGATGAAGGCCGTCGACTCCGGGGACGCGAAAGTGGTTCGGCGCAACGCGCCGTACCTGGAGGGCTGACCGGTGGCCCGAGTCAAGCGGGGCGTGACCGCCCGCAAGCGCCACAAGCGGCTCCTGGAGGAGGCCTCGGGTCTCACGGGCTCCCACAACCGCCTCTACCGGCCTGCCCATGAGGCGGTCATGCACAAGCTGGCCTACCAGTACCGTGACCGCCGCCGCCGCAAGGGCGACTTCCGTCGGCTGTGGATCGCTCGCATCAACGCCGCGGTGCGGCAGAGCGGGATCACCTACAGCCGCTTCATGGCAGCCCTAGGCGCTGCAGGGGTGATGCTCTCCCGCAAGGAGATGGCGGAGCTGGCGGTGAGGGACCCCGGAGCCTTTGCCAAGCTGGTTGAGCTGGCCAAGGAGGGGACCACCCCGCAGTGACCTCGGTCGACCTCCAGGAGCTCACCGCGATGGCCCTGGAGGAGATCGCCAGGGCGGACAGCCTGGAGCGGCTGGATGGGGTGCGACTGCGCTACCTCGGCCGGCGGGACGGTCTGGTGACCCTGGCGGGCCAGCGCCTCCGGGAGCTGAGCCCTGAGCAGCGCGCCGTCTACGGGCAGGAGTTCAACCGAGCGACCGGCGAGCTCCGCCTGGCGCTGGAGGCCCGGCAGCGGGAGCTGGCGGTTGGGGAGGAGGCACTGCGGGAAGACGCGGAGTGGGTGGATATGAGCCACCCCTTCCGGGAACCCGAAGTGGGCCACCCTCACCCGGTGGCGGGGCTGATTCGGGAGATCGAGGACATCTTCGCCTTCCTCGGTTATCAGTCGGTGGCCGGCCCCGAGCTGGAGGACGACCAGCACAATTTCCAGCTCCTCAACATGCCGCCCGAACATCCCGCCCGGGATGCCCACGACACCTTTTACCTCCGCCCGCCCGCGGGCGGCTGGCTCTATAGGACCCACACCTCGCCTGTCCAGATGCGGGCGATGCTAGGGTCCCGGCCACCCCTCCGGATCATCGTCCCCGGCAAGGTGGCCCGCCGGGACAACCCCGATCCCACCCACACCCCGGTCTTCCACCAGGTGGAGGGCCTGTGCGTGGACCGCGGGGTGACGCTGGGAGACTTGAAGGGCACTCTGGAATACGTCATCCGGGCGCTGTTCGGCCGAGATCGCCGGGTGCGCCTCAGGGCCAGCTACTTTCCCTACACCGAGCCCAGCCTGGAAGCTGACGTCGCCTGCGCCGTCTGTCAGGGGGCCGGTTGCAGGACCTGCCTGCAGAAGGGCTGGATCGAGATCCTGGGTTCGGGGATGGTCCACCCCGAGGTGCTACGCAACGGCGGCGTGGACCCCGAGATCCACAGCGGCTTCGCCTTTGGCATGGGGCCAGATCGGATCGCCGTCCTGCGCTACGGGTTGGCCGACCTTCGCGACCTGTACGAGAACGATCTCCGCCTCCTGGAGTGCTTCTGAGTGAGGGTGAGCCACGAGTGGCTGGGGGAGATGGTGGACCTTGAAGGTGTCGAGCCGGCCAAGGTCGCGGATCTCCTCACCCTGAGCGGCACCGAGGTGGAGAAGGTCACCGCTTTTGGGGAGGGGTTGGAGCAGGTTGTGGTGGGCGAAGTGGTCGGCTTGCGCCGCGTGGAGGGGAGCGACCACCTCTTCCTGGCCCACGTCGCCACCCCCGGGCAGGAGCCCCGGGAGGTGATCTGCGGCGCCGACAACCTCTTCGTGGGAGCGCTGGTGCCCTGGGCCCGTCCCGGCACCCGGCTTCCGATCGGGGCAGAGATCGGGCGCAAGCGGCTCCGGGGGATCTGGAGTGAGGGGATGCTCTGCGCTCCGGACGAGCTGGGACTGGGCTCGGACCACGATGGGGTGCTCATCCTCAGCCCAGCCGACGCCGAAGGCGGGATGCCGCTGGATCGGGTCTATCCCGCCGACCACCTGTACGAGCTGGAGGTTCTCAGCAACCGCGCGGACTGCCTCTCCCACTGGGGCGTCGCCCGGGAGCTCTCGGCATTGCTTTCGCGGCCCCTGCGGGACCCAGAAACCAGCCGACCGCCCCGATCGTCGTCGGCCCCCTCGGTCCAGGTGGCCGTCGATTCCTCCGCGGATTGCCCAATCTACCTGGCTGAGTTGCTGACCGGGTTCGGAGACACCCCCGCCCCGGCAATTGTCCGCCGGCGCCTCGCGGCCATCGGGCAGCGATCGCGGGGTGGAATCGTGGACCTCGCCAACTACGTCATGTTCGAGATCGGCCAGCCCCTGCACACCTTCGACCTGGACCGGCTTCCGACGCCCGAGAGTGAGCTGGCGGTGGGCGTGAGGCGCGGCCGGAGAGGGGAGTCGATCACCTGCCTGGACGGAATTACCCGGGAGCTCGATCCCGAGACCCTGGTGATAACCGTGGGAGATGCTCCCCAGGCCGTGGCCGGCCTGATTGGGGGGGAGGCGTCGGCGGTGGGGCCGGGCACAAGTCAGGTGCTTCTGGAGGCCGCCAATTTCAACTGGGCGCGGCTGCGCTCCACCTCGAGGCGGCTTCGCCTCCGGACCGAAGCCTCCGGCCGTTTCGAGCGCCAACTATCACCGCATCTCGCGAGGAGAGGGGCGGACCGCTTCATCCACCTGGCGGTCCGGCACCTCGGGGCCACGTTGGGCCCGGGTGCGGTCGGGGGTGTGCCACTCGCAGCGGCGGCGGCCATCCGCTGCGACCCCGCGCGGATCTCCTCGATCCTGGGGATGGAGCTCAGCCCGGCGGAGGTTGCCGGCCCCCTGCGTCGCCTCCAGTTCGAAGTGCGTGAGGGGCGAGGTGAGATCCTGGCCACCCCGTCCCCCTACCGCACCGACGTCACCACCGCCGTGGACCTGGCCGAGGAGGTCGGGAGGATCCTCGGGTACCGCAAGGTCCCGGGAACGCTGCCGCCGAACCGCCAGGCGCCCCCCCTGGAGGCGCTGGCTGAGCCGGTTGCCCGCCTGGCCTCCGCGACCTGCCGGGCCGCCGGCTTCAGCGAGGCCCTGACCCTCAGCCTTGTGTCCGGGGAGCGGGAGGGGCTGGCGCCACGCCTCATCGGGAACCTTGCTCACCTGGAGCTGGACAATCCCCTCTCCGCCCAGCTCGGGAGCCTGCGCCAGGGCCTGCTGCAGGGGCTGCTCCAGAGCGCCCACCACAACCAGGCCCGCGGCCAGGACCAGGTACGTCTCTTCGAGCAGGGGGCAGCCTTCTGGGGTCGGGGCCCGGAGCGGCCCGAGGAGCCCTGGATGCTCGCCCTGCTGGACCTTGAAGACGATGAGGCCGTGGCCGCGGCCGCCCGGCTGCGGCGCCTCATGGCCCTCATCGCCTCTCTCTCCAGCGTCGGTGGTGGCGGGGTGGTGGAATTCCGGCCAGTCACCTGGCTCGGTCTCCACCGGGCCCGGGCAGCCGAGGTCTGGGCGGGCGCTGAGCGCCGGGGGATCGTGGGCGAGGTGGCCCGGCCCGGGGCCGACGCCTTCGACGTCCGGGGTCGGGTGGAAGTCGCCGAGCTGCGCCTGGATGGCTGGCTCAAGCCCGGGGGCCGCCCGGGCCACGCCCCGCCCCTTCCGCGCACCCCGGCCCTCGTGCTGGATCTCTCGGTGACGGTCCCCAGCGGGGCCCTACTGGGGCCGGCCCTCCAGGCGGTAGAGGCGCTGGGACTTCCGGAATTGGAGCTGGTAACCCCCATCGATGAGTACGTCGGGGACCAGCTCGGTCCGGGAGTGAAGGGCTGGACGCTCCGGCTCCGCCTCCGCCGCCCCGAACGCACCCTCACGACCGCGGAGGGGGACAAAGCTCGCCAGGCCGTCCTGCGGGCGCTGGAGCTGGAGGTTGGCGCAACCGCACGGTGAGACAGGCGGGACCGCGTCTGGGCCGGCCATTCTTCGCCCGCTCCAGCCCTGAGGTAGCCCGAGAGCTGCTGGGGTGCTGGTTGGTCCGGCGGGGTCCGGGTGGCCCCGTGAGGCTCGAGCTCTTGGAGGTGGAAGCATATCTCGGGGAATCGGACCCAGCTTCGCATGCCCGCCGCGGCCCCACGCCCCGCAACCTGCCCATGTACGGACTTGCAGGTCACGCCTATGTCTATTTCATCTATGGGATGCACCACTGCCTCAACGTGGTGACCGGTCCGGCCGGCGAGGCCCAGGCGGTCCTGCTTCGGGCGGGCCGCCGGGCCTCCGGCGACGTGGTCGGCGGCCCGGCGCTACTCTGCCGCGCCCTCGGGGTGACCCTGGAGGACAATCGCGTGGACCTCTGCTCTGAGGGCACCCACCTCTGGCTGGAGGCCGGTGTGGCCGGTCCGCCAGTCGAGGCCGGACCCCGGATAGGGGTGCGGGACCCCGCCCCCCTGCGGTATTACCTGGCTGGGACGGTTGGGGTAAAAAGAGGAGCGGGCACTTTGGCCCGCTCCCATTTTTCACAGGTGCCGAAGGCACCGCGCCCGGCGGATAAGCCGGGACGAAATACGTGGTGAGCCGCCCTCTGCCGGGGCCCGACGCGAAACAGCGGAACCCTCCGCCGGGATGACCCCGGGGGGCCGCTCACTCCGCCCTGGTGTGCCTCAGCATGCTCCAGACGGTACGCACTACGTGACACCTCCGTCTGAACCCGGATACCTGAGGCCAAGATAGCACGTTGTGCGCGGCTGTCAAGGGGCATCGCACCGCGGGACCCCGGTCAGTCCAGGGGGCGTCCCCTCGGGGCGGGTTCCACCACCAGGGCAAGGCCCGCAGCGGCGGCCCGCCCGAAGTCATCGTCGACCAGGACCGGCGGTATGCCAGCTCGATCGAGCAGGCTGGCGGCAACACTGGCGCGGTACCCAGCCTGACAGTGGACCCAGGTGGGCATCCGCGGGAGTTCGCCGAGGCGCGGGCCCAGTTCCCCGATCGGGACCCACCGGGCCCCGGCCAGGTGCCCGGTCCGCCACTCGTCCTCGGAGCGGACATCAAGGATTGCCGGCGGGTGGGGGGATTTGAGCTCGGCCTCCAGCTCCTCCCACCTGGCCACCCGGTAGTCACGGCCGGCGTCGCCGAGGTCTGCCGGGAGGAGAACGGTGGCCGCGGGGCGGTCGATCCCGATGCGGGCCAGGTCTCTCTGCGCGCAGGCCAGCTCCGCCTCGGAACTCGCTGCCAGAGTGATCGGGGTGCCCCAGGGTAGGACCCAACCGAGGTAGGTCGTGAAGGAGCCGGGGTCGTGCTCCACGCCCACCGTGCCAGGGAGGTGGGAGCTTGCGTACTGGCGGCGGGGCCGAAGGTCGACGACCCACTCGCCGGCGGCGATCCGGGAGGGAACCTCCTGAGGCGTCACCCGGGGAGGAGGCGTGAGGTCCAAGGCAGCCGGGCCGGCTCGGTTCAGGAGCCCCATGTGGGCGTAGTAGCTCGGATAGGCGCCGAGGCCGGCGCGGAGGACGCGGACGAACTCCCCCTCGTCCTCGATCCGGCAGGCCAGGTTGGTCCGCCGCTCCTCTCCGACCCAGCTGCGCTGGCCGCCGCTGCCGGGCGATGAGGCGCAGAAGCTTCCGAAGCCGTGGGTGGGGTGGACCTCCACGGATTCCGGGAGCTCGAAGGCCAGGCGGCGCACGGACCGGTGCTGGAGCCGGCTCAGCTCGTCGGTCCGGTCCGGCGCCACCAGGTCGGTCCGGCCGACCGTGCCGAAGAGCATCGATCCTCCGGAGAAGACTGCGAGATCCTCGGACCCCGGCCCCTGCAGCAGGTAGGCACAGTGCCCGGGGGTGTGACCGGGGGTGGGCACCACCTTGATCCGGGCCCGACCGACCCCCCAGGTGTCCTGCTCGCGCGCCGGGCAGCAGTCGAAGGTGGCCTCCTCCCCCCCGGCCACGACATAGGTGGCCCCGGTCCGCCGCGCCAGCTCCAGCCCCCCGGTGACGTAGTCGTTGTGCAGGTGGGTTTCGAGAACCACCCGGATCCGCCAGCCTCTTTGGGCGCTGAGGCTGATGAGACGGTCCAGGTCGCGCTGAGGGTCGATCACCGCCGCCTCCAGGAGGTCCGCGATCACGTAGCTGCGATCACCCAGCTCGGGAGTCTCCAGGACCTCTACCTGCACACCAGACCTCCAGCAAGGACCGCCCGGCGTCGGCCCATCTCGCGCCGTCTGGGCGGGAGTTTACCGGCGTCCCGCCGGCCCCGGGCTGCGGGCGTACTGAGAGGAGGGGGCCGCGCCGGGCGTCCGGTTCGGTAACGTTCCCCGACATGGAAGCTGGCATCTCCGTCGCCGAACTGTGGGATGCCCTAATGCAGGGGGTGGTCGACTGCGTGGACGCCGCCCACCTGCGGGCCCGGGTGGAGCGGGGAGAGCGCCTCAGGATCAAGTTCGGTATCGATCCCAGCGCCCCCGACATCCACCTCGGCCACACCGTACCCATGCGCCTCTTGCGGCGCTGGCAGGCCCTGGGGCACACCCCGGTCCTGATCATCGGGGACGTCACCGCCCGGATCGGCGATCCCACCGGGCGCTCCGCCACCCGCCCCCAGCTCACCACGGAGGAGGTGTCGGACAACGCCAGAACCTACCTGGAGCAGCTGTTCACGGTGGTGGATAAGAACGGAGCGGAGGTGCGCTGGCAGAGCGAGTGGTTCGGGAGCTTCGGGCTGGAAGATGTCCTACACCTGGCCGGCAGCGCGACCGTGGCCCAGCTCCTGCAGCGATCGGACTTCGGCCAGCGGATGGCAGAGGAGCGGCCGATTGGGCTCCACGAGCTGCTGTATCCGTTGCTCCAGGGGTATGACTCGGTGGCGGTGGCGGCCGATGTGGAACTGGGAGGGACCGACCAGCTCTTCAACCTCCTCCGGGGCCGGGAGGTGCAGCTGGCGTACGGGGTGGCCCGTCAGGATGTGGTCACCGTGCCGCTCCTGGTGGGCATCGACGGCCAGCGCAAGATGAGCAAGTCGCTGGGCAACGCTGTGGGTGTGGCCGACGCCCCGGACGACCAGTTCGGCCGCTTGATGTCGATCCCCGACGCTCAGATCCTCCCCTACCTGGAACTGGCGACCTCCACCCCCCTGCCTGAGGCCCGGGAGCTGGGCCGGCAGCTGAGTACGCGTGCCGTCCTTCCCCGCGACCTGAAGGAGCTGATGGCGAGGCGGGTGGTGGCCGAATTCCACGGTGAGGAGGCCGCTGAAAGGGCGGCCCAGGCTTTTCTGCGGCGCTTCCGACTCCGGGAGCTGCCGTCGGAGGTCCCCGAGGTGGTGGTCCGGCCCGGACCCCTGGACCCCCGCGACCTCCTGCTCCAGGCCGGGATGGCCAGTTCTCGCAGTGAGGGCTTGCGCCTGCTCAGGCAGGGCGCGGTGAGATTGGGAGACCACCGGCTCCCCGCCGCTCCGGAGCCCGTGGAGTTCCCCTCCGGAACCATCCTGCGGGTGGGACCGAGGCGGGTCGTGCGGCTCATCCTCTCGGAGGTGGGGCGGTCCTGAAGCCCGCTCCGCGGACTGCTACGCTTGCGGGCGGCGGTACACTTCAGGGAATGTATGTTCGTGCCGGCCGCCCCGGGCGGGGCAGGCGACGGAGGTAGGCGGTGTCAGGGCACTCCAAGTGGGCGGGGATCAAGCACAAGAAGGCGTTGGTCGACGCTCGGAAGGGACAGACCTTCACCAAGGTGGCCAGCGAGGTCACGGTGGCAGCCCGGGAGGGAGGCGGCGACCCCACCGGCAATTTCCGGCTGCGGCTCGCGATCCAGAAGGCCCGCGAGGTCAACATGCCCGCCGACAACATCGAGAGGGCCATCAAGCGGGGCACCGGTGAGCTCCAGGGGGCGGCCATTGAGGAGATCCGCTACGAGGGCTACGGGCCCGGGGGGGTCGCGATTCTGGTCGACTCCCTCTCTGACAATCGCAACCGCACAGTGGCAGGGCTGCGCAACCTGTTCACTCGATCCGGGGGGAGCCTAGGCGAGACCAACTCCGTGGCCTGGATGTTCAACCGCACCGGGCTGATCACGGTGGATCCCAAGGGCCAGGACCCCGAGCAGCTGGCGCTTGAGGCGATCGAGCTGGGAGCGGACGACGTCCAGGTCGAGGGGGATCTGGTCGAGGTTTACGTCGCTCCCGAGCGGCTGGAGGAGCTCCGCCAGGCCCTACTGGACGCCGGGCGGGTGGTGGAGCGGGCCGAGGTCACCATGCAGGCGACCAATCCCGTCGAGGTGGAGGCCAAACATGCCGCGGCGGTGGTCAGGCTGCTGGAGGCGCTGGAGGAGCACGACGACGTCCGCGAGGTCCACTGCAACGCCATCCTCCCCGATGACGTCCTGGCCGAGGTCTGAACTGCGGGGCGGGCGGAGGCGGGGTGTTGCTGGTCCTGGGGTTTGACCCTGGCCTGGCCCTGACCGGCTGGGCGCTGGTGGATGGTGGGGGAGGGCGACTGCGGTTGCAAGCCTCCGGCTGCCTCACCACCCCAGCTCAACTGGGCGAGCCCCAGCGGCTGCTGGCGCTTTCCCAGCAGGCTGAGGAGTTGCTGGCGATGGCGGGGGCCGAGGTGGTGGCGGTCGAGAGGCTTTTCTTCCGGCGCAACGTCTCCACCGCGATGGCTGTCAGCCA
>JAJZGN010000261.1 GCA_021798435.1 bacterium
CGGATCAGCGCCCCCTGGTAGCAGATCAACGGCAGCCGGGTTTGGAGCTGGAGGGCGTAGGGGAGGGCCGAGCGGTACATCCGGCCGGTGGCGATCCCCACCAGGTTGCCGGCCCGCTGGGCGCGGTGGGCCGCCTCGACGTCGACTGGGTCCAGAGTGAGGCGCCGGTCCAGCAGCGTCCCGTCCAGGTCGGTGAATAGCAGCTTCACCACCTGGGCCGCCGACCGGCCCGCGTCCCGCCTCTCAGCTCGCCCACAGCTGCCATTCTCGCCGATCAACGTGGCACCCCTGATCTCCAAAGGCCGGGCCGCCCACCCGCCCGGATATAGTGGTGGTGTTGCCAGTTCGATCTAGACGCCCGTTCCGACCACAGGTCCGCACCTTCGCCCCCGTCGCCTCAGGGGCCGCACCTGCCGCCCCGCTCCCCACCGGCTCCTTCGCCGAGCTGGGGCTGTCCGAGGGGATGCTCCAGACCCTGGAGGGGGTCGGCTACACCCACCCGACGCCCATCCAGGCGCTCACCATCCCCCGCGCGCTCCAGGGGCGGGACGTGATCGGTGGGGCTCAGACCGGCTCGGGGAAGACGGCCGCCTTCGCGGTGCCCTTGCTGGAGCGGGTCGAGGTGGGTAGCCCCGACGTCCAGGCGCTGGTCCTCTGCCCCACCAGGGAGCTGGCCGCCCAGGTCACCCTGGAGTTCGAGAAGCTGGCCGCCCACCTCAAGGTGGAGATCCTCGCCATCGTGGGCGGCGACTCCATGGGACGGCAGCTGGATGGGCTGCGGCGGCACCCGGCGGTGGTGGTAGGCACCCCGGGCCGGGTGCTGGACCACCTTCAGCGCCACAGCCTGCGGCTGGCCGGGGTGCGCTTCGCCGTGCTCGACGAGGCCGATCGGATGCTGGACATGGGCTTCGCCCCGGACGTGGAGCGGATCCTGCAGCAGACCCCCAAGCAGCGGCAGACCCTGCTCTTCTCCGCCACCGTGCCGGCCTGGATCCATCGCCTCGCCGAGCGCCACATGCGCGACCCCGAGACCCTCTCCGTGGCCGGGGAGATGGAGCTGGTGCCCACCGTCCGCCAATGGTGCATCGAGTGCTCCTGGGCTGAGAAGGAGGAGGCGCTCACCATGCTGCTGGACAGCCCCCAGGTCCGCACCGGGCTGATCTTCACCGCCACCAAGCGCCAGGCCGACCTCCTCCATGCCGCCCTGCTGGCCCGCGGGTACGACGTGACCGTGATCCACGGGGACCTCAGCCAGCGGGACCGGGACCTGGCCCTGGAGCGCTTCCGGAATTCCAGGGTGCGCTTCCTCATCGCCACCGACGTGGCCGCCCGCGGGCTGGACATCGAGGACATCAGCCACGTGATCAACTACGACGCCCCCTCCAGCCCGGAGGACTACGTCCACCGGGTGGGGCGGACGGCCCGGGCCGGCCGGGAGGGGGTGGCCCTCACCCTGATCACCCCCATAGAGATACTCAAGATCCGAGACATCGAGCGCCACACTCACCGGGCCATCGAGCGGCACCAGCTGTCCGACCTCCGCCTTCTGGCCGGCTCGGTGGGAGAGCTGGTCGGCTGATCCCGGGACTCAGCCCACCCCGGGGCGGGCTCAGGCGGTTGGTGCCCGCGGGTAGAGGCCGAAGACCCTGAGCTCCGAGGTGAGCAGTAGGAGCGCTGCGATGAGCTGGGAGCAGTCCTGGCCGGGCTCCAGCTCCAGGTCCGCGTAGAAGCGGTACTCGAAGGGGAGGTCGGGGATGGGCCGGGAGTCCAGCCGGCTCAGGTTCAGCCCCCGGCGCGAGCACTCCAGGAGGACCGCCGCCAGCGCCCCGGGACGGTGGGCGGTGACGAAGCCGAGGGAGAGCTTGACCGGGAGGGCGGGCGGCGCGAGCCGCAGAGTGCCCGGACCGCAGACCAGGAAGCGGGTGCGGTTGCTGGGACGATCGGCGATGTCCTCGGCGACCACCTGGAGGCCGTACCGGGCGGCGGCGGCCGCGCTGGCGATGGCGGCCTCTCCGGGGACCTCGTGCTCGGCCACCCAGCGGGCCGCCCCCGCGGTGTCGGGGTGGGGAACCGGCTCGATCCCCCGGGTGGCCAGGAAGCCCGCGCACTGGGCCAGCGCCTGGGGGTGGGAGAGGGCGCGCCGCACCGGAGCCGAGGAGGGCGCCAGCAGCTGATGGCAAACGGGAAGGAAGTGCTCGCCAGAGACCAGCACCTCAGGATGGGCCCAGAGGAGGTCGGAGACCTCCTGGACCACCCCGCCCAGGCTGTTCTCCACCGGCAGTACCGCTGCCCGGCCGGCGCCGAGGCCGGCGAAGGCGGCGGCGAAGGTGGGCCGGCCGGTGGCCGGGACGCCGGGGAAGAGCCGCTGGGCCGCCTCCTCGGAGTAGGCCCCGGGCTCGCCCTGGTAGAGGACCTCGACGAGCTCCGGCGCTTGCCCCCCTACTCCCACCGGTGCCGGGTCGTGGGCAGCTGCGGGGAGCGGGCCTGCTCGAAGGCCGAGATGGCCGCCTCCTCCCTGAGCGCCATGCCCAGCGGGTCCTGCCCCGCCAGGAGGCACTCCCGCCAGAATGGGTCGAGCTGGAACTGGAGATCGGA
>JAJZGN010000043.1 GCA_021798435.1 bacterium
CATAGACCTCGAGATCGGGTGCCAGCTCCTCGAACAGGTGCAGGCGGATGAGAGGGGTGCCGCCGACCAGGTCGACCACGCTCCGGTCATCCCCTCGCGGCGCCAGTTGCAGGCGACGGTCGCTCATCACAATTCCCACTCTATCAGTCGGATTAAGCGAGCCGGCGCCACCGGGCGGCGGGACTAGACTGGCTCGCGGAGCAGATGAGGTGGTCGAGAGCCCGGCTGCGGGCGCCGCGGATGTCCGCGGGAATGATGCTGGTGGTGGCGGTGATCGCATTCCTGTCGGTCTCGGCGGTCGTCGACGTGCTCACCAGCATCGGGTCGGTGGGGGGGTCTGGGGGCCCCCCCAAGGCGCAGTTGGACGGCAATCTCAACCTCACCGGGCTGCGCGTGGGACATCCCGCCCGGCTCACCTTTGGGCTTTATCTGGCCTCGGGCAGCGCCATGGACCCCGCCTGCGTCGGGGCCAACCTCAGCCCGGAGTTCCAGGTGGTGCGCGTCACCTTCCTCAACTCCCCGGGCAGCCGCTGGGCCGGCGACGAGTCCTGCGGGGAGATCCTGGAGACCAACTCCACCATCCCGGTGGTGATCACCGTGGTCCCCCGGTATCCGGGGAACTTCTCGATCTCCGCCCGCCCCAAGGTCCGTTCTCGGGAAGTCGGCACCGGCCCAAGGGGTACGGTCTCAGTCGGGCCCTGAGCCGAAGGCGCAGGCCGCCAGCAGGGCGGCGTGCACCCGAGGCCCGGCGGCCACGATGTCCCCGGTGCCCAGGTGACTGTCCCCTCCCTCCCAATCGCTGACGACCCCGCCCGCCTCGGTCACCAGCAACGCCCCAGCGGCGATGTCCCACACCTTGAGTCCCAGCTCGAAGAATCCGGAGAAGACCCCCGAGGCCACCAGGGCCAGGTCCAAGCTGGCGGCGCCGGGGCGGCGGGCATCCTCGCAGGTCTCCAGCACCCGCTGCAGGGCGCGCAGAAGCCGGGGCAGGCGCCCCTGCTCCTTGAAGGGGAATCCGGTGGAGACCACGGCCTTCTCAGGTTCCGAGTCGACGACGCTGAGCCGCCGCCCCTCCCCGTCGAAGGCGCCGCGTCCCCGCCGCGCCGTGTAAGTCCAGCCCAGGAAGGGGGCGTGGACCGCCCCCACCGCAGGGCTCCCATCGACCAGCAGGGCCACCGACACGCCGACCATCGGGAAGCCCCGACTGAAGTTGGTGGTCCCGTCCAGGGGATCGACCACCCAGCCGGTGGGCGAGCTGCGCCCGCCCGCCTCCTCTGAGAGGACGGGGAGATCCGGGAAGGAGGCCCGCAGGATCCGCACCACCACCTCTTCGCTGGCCCGGTCCACCGCGGTGACATAGTCGCCGGGCGCCTTGGCCTCGGCGAGGTGGGGACCGACCCCCGCCGCCCGTATCACCGCGCCTCCGGCCTGGCTGGAGTACCTCGCGGTCGCCAGGGCGAGGTCGAGGTCGACCAGCGCCGGGTCGAACTGGCTCAGCGCCGACCCCGGCCCCGCGGTGGCTCCCGCGAGACCTTCTTCTTGTGTTTCTTGCCCTTGGACGGGAGCGGAGAGGGGATGAGCTCGGGCGGCGGTGCGGCGGGCCGGGGCGGCGGCGGTGGCGTCTGGGAGTCGGTCATGGCCATATGGTGACAGTTAGGCGCCTCCGGCGAGCGACTTTATTCATCGCCTCAGATCCAGAGGCGGGTCGGATCCCTCCGGACGACTCGGGGAGGCCCGGGCCGCAGCCGCAGCACCACCCGGCCCACCACCCGATCCGCGCCCACCGGGCCGAACTCCTCGCTGTCGGTGCTCTCTTCCCGGTTGTCACCGGCCAGCCAGACGAGGCGCCGGCGCGAGCTGACGGCCGCCACTCGCTTCAGCAGCTCGAAGCCACCGCGATGCGGGTGTTCGGCGACCACGACATCCCCCACCTGGGGCATCCGGCCCCGCGTCGGGATGAGGAGCGCCCAGCTTCCCTCCTGGAGCTCGGGCTCCATGCTCCGTCCTTCCACCAGAAGGAGCTGGGGAAGCCAGGGACCGCGCTGCGGTTTGCCGCCGGTCATGAGCTGATGGTAGTTTGGAGGGGACGGGAGGAGTTCTCCGACATCACCCAGGTTCGAAGGGAGGCGGCCATGTCAGTTCGCAAGCTCGCCGCGCTGGTCCCGCACCGCGTGGTCCACGCCCACTGCGACATCCCTTGCGGCATCTACGACCCCCACGAGGCGCAGCTGGCCGCCCAGACGGTGGAGCGGATGGTGACCCTCATCCAGGGCCTGCCCGATTCCACCTCCGAGGCCAGCCGGAACTCCTTCGTCCGGATGGTGGGGGTGAAGGAGCAGCACGCTGAGAAGGTGAAGCACGAGGTCCAGGTGATCTGGTCGGACTACTTTAAGCCCGAGCACCTGGAGAAGTTCCCGCAGCTGCACGAGCTGACCTGGAAGACCCTCAAGGCGGCGTCGGCCTGCAAGCAGTCGGTGGACGCGGCGAAGGCCGCCGAGCTGCGCCGTCAGGTGGACGAGTTCGCCCGGATCTTCTGGGAGACCAAGAAGTAGGGTCGCGGCGCCCCTCATCAGTTGGGGGTCGGGCAGGGCCTCAGCCGTGGGCGGGCCGAGAGGAGAGCTACGCTTGGAAAAGATCGACTTCCACTTTGATCCCATCTGCCCCTGGGCCTGGCTGACCTCGCGATGGGCCTTTAGGCTCGAGGAGCTTGGCGAGCTCGAGGTCCGCTGGAGGTTCTTCTCCCTGGCGGTGGCTCACCTGGAGGAGGGGGCGGACCCAGCTCCGGCCGCAGACTCCTGGGGCAGCCCGGCGCTGCGGCTCCTGGCGCTGGCGCGGCGCCTGGAGGGGAACGCCGGCGTCGCCAGCCTGTACACCGCGATCGGGACGGCGGTGCACGAGGAGGGACGGGCGCTCCGGGAGGACGGCACCTTGGCCCACGCCTTGGATCGAGCCGGAATGGACCCAGCCCTGCTCGGGCAGTCCCGGGGGGACCGCACCCTCTGGGACGAGGTGCTCGCCGACCATCGGGCCGCAGTTGCCGCCTGCGAGGCCTTCGGGGTGCCCACGATCATCCTGGACGAGGGGCGCGGGCCGGGAGCGTTCGGCCCGGTGATAACCCGGGTGCCCGAGGACCGGGAGGCCGTCGCCCTGCTCCGGGACACAGTCCGGATGCTCCGGCGCGATTACCTCTTCGAGATCAAGCGGGACCGCGAGGGGCATCCAGCATTGGTGGGAGCCACGCGCTCCTGAGCCGCTCTGGCAACGCGGCCGGTTCCAGTATCGCGGCCGCCGGGATGCCCTACCGCGGACCGCTGGGGGCGCGCCCTGGGGGCGCTAACATCGGTGGATCTTGGCTGGCCCGACGGTGAGCCGCGACGCCCTGCCCCCGGACTGCTAGGTGAGAGCGTCTGTGGCTCCAGGAGGGAGGGTTCCCACTGAGATCCAACTGAGGAGCGGCTCCCAGCGGGCTTCGGTCCGCCCCGCGGGCGCCACCCTGCGGAGCTACCAGTCCCACGGGCGGGAGCTCCTGGACGGGTTCGGCAGGAACGGGTGGAGCCAGGACGGCCGCGGTCAGCTCCTCCTCCCATGGCCGAACCGGATACGGGACGGCAGCTACCACTTCGGGGGCCACCACCACCAGCTGCCGATCTCCGAGGTGGCGCGGAACAACGCGATCCATGGCCTCGTACGATGGGTCACCTGGGAGGTGGAGGAGGCCCAGCCGGAGCGGGCGCGTCTTTCCGTCGAGTTGCCTTCTCAGCCTGGCTATCCGTTCTGGATGCGCTTCGAGGCCGAGTACACGCTCACCACGGAGGGGCTGCAGGTGACGGTGGGGGCCCACAACCTCGGCGGCAGGGCGGCCCCGTTCGGGGCGGGAGCCCATCCCTACCTGCGGATTGCCGGCCACAGGGTTGACGACCTCCTTCTCCGTCTCCCCGCCGGCCACCGTCTCACCGCCGACAGCCAGGGGATCCCCACCGCTGAGGTCGAGGTCGAGGGAACCGAATACGACTTCCGAGACGGCCGGCGCGTCGGCCCCCTCAAGCTGGACACCTGCTTCTCCGACCTCCCCAAGGACGGGTGGGCGGTCGACTTGGGCGTTGGCCCCGGATTCGAGCGGGTCCGGGTCTGGGCGGACGGCGCATTCCCCTACGTCATGGTGTACAGCGGAGACGGGATCCAGGCCCCGGGCCGCCGCCGGGCCGGACTGGCCGTGGAGCCGATGACCTGCGTCCCGGACGCGTTCAACTCCGGCCGCGGCCTCCTGGTGCTCGGCCCCGGAGAAACGTTCTGCGGTCGCTGGGGGGTGGCGCATGGAGGGTGAGGCCGAGGTCCACGAGACAGCTCGACACCAGGGCCGGAGTGATCCGGGGTCAGGACCCCCGTGGCCCCCCAGCCCATCGCGGGTGCTGATGATGGACCTCTACGAGCTGACCATGGCTCAGGCCTTCTGGTCGGCCGGGATGGCGGAGCTGCCCTCCACCTTCAGCCTCTTCACCCGCTCCCTCCCCAAGCAGCGCGGCTACCTGGTGGCTGCCGGCATGGACGACTGCCTCTCCTGGGTGGAAAGGCTCGCCTTCGGCCCTTTGGAGCTGAGCGCCCTAGAGGAGCTGGGCGTGTTCCCCGCCCAGTTCCTCGACTGGCTGGGCGACCTGCGTTTCCAGGGGGACGTCAGAGCCGTCCCCGAAGGCACTGTGGTCTTCCCTGACGAGCCGATCCTGGAGGTGGACGCGCCCCTCGCGGTCGCCCAGATGGCCGAGACCTACCTCCTCAACCAGGCCACCCTCCAGACGACACTCGCCACCAAGGTGTCCCGTTGCCGCCAGGCGGCCCGCGGCCGCCCGCTCGCGGAGTTCGGATTCCGCCACGCCCAAGGGCTGGACGCAGGCATGAAGGTGGCCCGGGCCTGCCGGCTGGTCGGGGTCGGGGCCACCAGCAACCTGGCCGGAGCCCTGGAGTACGGGCTGGAGGTGTCGGGTACTATGGCCCACTCCTTCGTGCAGGCCCATGAGGATGAGGTCAGCGCCCTCCGCAACCTGGCTCAGGCACTCGGGCCCCGCGCCACCCTGCTTGCCGACACCTTCGACACAGAGCGCGGCATCGCAGCCGTGGTTCAGGTGGCGAGCGAGATGCACCAGCGAGGGGTGGAGGTGGCTGCCATACGGCTGGATTCCGGGGACCTCGACGAGCTCTCCCGAATCGCCCGCCATGCCCTGGACGCCGCAGGACTCTTCGCGGTGAAGGTCATAGTCACGGGGGGCCTGGACGAGTATCGCATCGCCAAGCTCACTGCCGGCCCCGATCCGGCCCCGATCGACAGCTTCGGAGTGGGGTCGGCCATGGTGGTCTCCGCCGACGCCCCCCTCACCGACACCGTGTACAAGCTGGTCAGCTGCGACGGACGGCCGGTGCGCAAGACCTCCGCGGGCAAGGTCACCCTACCGGGGCCGAAGCAGGTGTGGAGGGTTCCTGGGTTCGCCGGGGACGTTCTTGCCCTGCGTGACGAGCCCGCCCCGTCAGAAGCCCACCGACCTCTCCTGGAGCTGGTGATGCGAGCGGGCCAGCGGACGGAGGCGGGCCGGAGGTCGCTGGGAGAGGCGAGCTCCCACCACGCCAAGGAGATCGCCTGCCTGCCAGCCGACCTGGCAGATCTGGAGGCCCCGGCGCCCTTCCGTCTGCGCCTGTCGCCCGAGCTGGAGGCCCTGGTCGCCCGGATGGACAGTTCCCCAATCTGAGGACAGGTCCGCGCTGGGGGCCCGGGTTGTGCGCCGGGCGCATACCTGGAACCCGAACTTTGTGTCCTTTGCCCATTGGCGGCCGCCCGGCCCGGCGGTTATGTTCCGCGGGATCAACCCACCCCTGAAGGAGTGACCACGTGGACGCAGCCGTCGACGAGGCGGCGCTGGGGGGCGCCGCCGAAGGAAACCAGCTCAAGGCCAACGTCCTGAGCCTCTTCGACTCGGTGGTCATGGGCGTCGCCGGGGTGGCGCCGGGCTACTCGATCGCGGCCAGCACCGCGGTGCTCTTCGGAGCGGTGGCACTCAGCGGACCGGGTTCGCTCCTCTACTGCGGGATAGCCATGTTCGGGATCGTCTGGGCCTTCAATTACCTGGGCCGGGTGGATGCCAATGCCGGGGCCAGCTACGCCTGGGTGCGGCGGGCCCTCATCCCCCAGCTCGGCTATGTGGCGGGATGGGCGCTCGTGGTCTCGGCCCTCCTCTTCATGGTGGCCGGGTCCTTCCCGGCTGGCGCCGTGACCCTGGGCCTCATCTCCAGCAGCCTCGCCAACAACACCCTGGCGGTGACCGCCGTGGGGGCGCTCTTCTTCACCCTGATGGTGGTCGCGGTGCTGGTGGGGGTACGGATCACAGCCCGTCTCCAGGTCATGATGTCGACGGTGGAGCTGGCGATCCTGCTGCTCTTCGCGATTCTGGCCTTCGCCCACGGCGGCACCGCCCACGCCTTCAGCTGGTCCTGGGTCTCGCCGACCAGCTTCCACGGCGTCAACGGCTTCTTCGCCGGGGCGCTGGTGGCGGCCTTCTACTACTGGGGCTGGGACACAACCGCCAACCTCAGCGAAGAGACCAAGGAGGCCAAGGTCACCCCCGGCTTCGGAGGGATCTTCGGGGTGATTGTGGTCTTCGCCCTCTTCATGGCCTTCACCATCGGGGCGAACATGGTGCTCACGGCCAGCCAGGTCAGTCACAACAGCGCCGATGTGCTCGACGTTCTGGGCCAGACCGTCTGGCCGGGGGCGGGGGGCAAGCTGATTGTCCTGGCGGTCATCCTCTCCACCGTGGCGACCCTGGAGACCACCCTCATCCAGGTGACCAGGACTTTGTTCGCCATGGGACGGGATGGCACGCTGCCCCGGGCCCTGGGCAAGATCCACCCCACCTGGAGGACTCCCTGGGTGGCCACGGTGGTGATCGCCGTAGTCTCGGTGGGCCTCTTCGTCGCCTCCAACTACGTGGGCAGCGTCTCCACCATCCTCACCGACGCCATCAACGCCATCGGCCTGCAGATCACCGTCTATTACGGGCTGGCGGGGCTCTCCGTGGTGGTCCTCTACCGCCGCCAGCTCTTCCGCTCCAAGTCCAACTTTCTCTTCATGGGACTGTGGCCGCTGGTGGGAGCGATCTTCATGTTCGTGATGTTCGGGGAGTCCATCCCCAACCTCTCCCCCACCGCTGACGGCGTGGGCCTGGGGGCGCTGGCTCTGGGCCTCATCCCCATGGCCTATTACTGGGCCCGGCGCAACCCCTACTTCAACCGCGTGCGCCCCGAGGAGAGGCTGGCGCCGGAGATCTGACCCCCCGGGGCGGCGGGGCCGAGGCCCCGCCGCCCCGGATCACGCGCCGACGGCTCGGGCGATCTCGGCCATCTCCGCCCCATCCAGGCGGGCCAGCACATCCAGGGCGCCAAGGTTCTCCAGCACCTGCTCCCGCCGGGTCGCGCCGGTTATCACCGATGAGACCCTGGGATTGGCAGCGCACCAGGCGATGGCCAGTTGGGCGGTGGTGCAGCCGAGCCGCCCCGCCACCTGGCCGAGGCGCCGGGCTGCGGCGTTGCGAGCGGGGTCGGTGAGCTCCGGGCGCAACCAGTCATACCCGGAGATGGTGGCGCGGCTTCCCTCGGGAACCCCATCGACATATTTCCCGCTGAGGACGCCTGACGCCAGCGGGCTCCAGATGGTGAGCCCCAGGCCGAAGTCCTCGAGGAGGCGCCGGTACTCCACCTCGACCCGCTCCCGGGCCAGGAGGTTGTACTGGGGCTGCTCCATCACCGGCTTGCGCAGATGGTGGCGCTCGGCGATCTCCAGCGCCGCCCGGATGTCATCCGCCGGCCACTCCGAGGTGCCCCAGTACAGCGCCCGACCGCCTGCGACGAGGTCGTTCATGGCCCAGACCGTCTCCTCGACCGGTGTCTCCGGGTCCGGTCGATGGCAGAACAGAAGGTCCACAAACGGCAGCTGCAGCCGCTCCAGGGAGCCCTCCAGAGCTTGGAAGAGGTATTTCCGGTTCAGGGTCCTTGTGGTGTTGACCCCGCCATCGATCCCCCAGTAAAGCTTGGTCGAGACCACCACCTGGGAGCGGGGCCAGCCCGCTCGCCGGAGCGCCCGACCCAGGATCTCCTCGGCGCGGCCCCCCGCGTACACCTCCGCCGAGTCGAAGAAGTTCACGCCGCCCTCGAAGGCCGCCTGCATGCAGCTGAGGGCCAGGTCCTCGTCCACCTGATTGCCGAAGGTCACCCAGGATCCCAGCGACAGCAGGCTCACCTTGAGCCCGGAGCGCCCCAGCCGCCGGTAGGTCATGGTCGCCAAGTTCCACCTCCCAAAGCACCGCGGACTAACCGCCTATGAGGGTACCGGGAGGACGGGGCCCTACCCGGGAAGTGAGCTCAGCCAGTCCCGGATCTCCTCTGAGTGCTCGCCCAGCCCGGGGGCGGCGCGGCGATAGGTCACCGGGGTGAGTGAGAGTCCCATCGGGTCGGCGACCGCCGGGTCCGGAGCCGAACCCGCGCGGGGAAGCTGCACCACCGGGTCCAACCCATAGCTGGCGGCGAGTGCCAGGGCCTCCCTTACATCGTTGACAAGCCCGCAGGGAATCCCCCGGCGGGAGAGCGCCGGGACCCAGTCGGCGGCCCGGCGTCGGCGCAGCACCGCCTCCAGTTCCTGGCGGAGTTGGTCGCGGTTGTTGACGCGGGCGGGATTGGTGGCGAAGCGAGGGTCCTCCGCCAGCTGGTCCCGCTCGAGCGCCGCGCAGAGCGCCCGGAACTGGCGATCATTGCCGACCGCCAGGGCCAGCGGGCGGTCCATCGTCTCCAGGAGTTCGTACGGAGCGACGCTGGGGTGGCGATTGCCCATCGGCTCGGGGACGACTCCGGCCATGAGGACCGACGATGCCTGGTTGACCAGCGACGAGAGCAGCGTGGAGAGGAGGTTGAGTGAGACCAGCTGGCCCATTCCGCTCCGGTCGCGCTCCCGAACTGCAGCCAGGACCGCCACGGCGCCGTGGAGGCCCGTGAGCACGTCCACCAGTGCCACCCCCGCCTTGGTCGGAGAGTCCGGCGCCGGCCCGGTGACGCTCATCAACCCGCCCACGGCCTGGACCAGGAGGTCGTATCCGGGCAGGCTACGGCCCTCCCCGGCACCGAAGCCACTTATCGAGCAGTAAATGAGATCGGGGTGAATTCGGGAGAGCTCCTCGTAGCCGAGACCGAGTCGCTCCATGGTCCCGGGCCGGAAGTTTTCGACCACCAGGTCCGCGCGGCCGACCAGCTGCCGCGCCACCGCCCGCTCCGCCTCCGCCCCCAGGTCCAGGACGAGCGAGCGCTTGTTACGGTTCACGGAGAGGAAGTAGGTGCTGCGCCCCTCAGGGTCCCAGGGGGGGCCCCAGTGCCGGGCGTCATCGCCCCCGTCCGGGCGCTCCACCTTGATCACGTCGGCACCGAGGTCGCCGAGCAGCATGGTGAGGTAGGGGCCGGCCAGAACTCGGCTGAAGTCGGCCACCACCAGTCCGCTGAGGGGGCCCGCCTTCCCTTGGCCAACGTCCGGCTCCAACAATGGCACCCGCCGACCTTGCTGGGAGCCGACCGGCGCTGTCAAGGTGGCCGGGCGCGCCGAGCTGCCCCCCCAGCTTCCCGCCTGGCCCTTCTCCCCAAGAGGGGCCGCCGAGACCGAGCCACGGGCGAGCTGGCCCGGGGCTCGACGTAGGATGGGTTAGAAGTGACGGAGGGTGTCCGCCGGGTCGGACTGAGAGCACACCTGTGGAACCTGATCTGGCTAGCACTAGCGAAGGGACGTCATGACAGAACCCACCTGGGCCCCCTCCCTGCGAGCGGTGGCGACCGAGTCGCCCCTGGTCCACTGTCTCACCAACATCGTGGCGGCCGGATTCACCGCCAACGTCCTGCTGGCCCTGGGGGCCTCACCGGCGATGGTCGAGAATGCCGAGGAGGCCGGGCCGTTCGCCAACGTGGCTGGTGCCGTGCTGGTCAACCTGGGGACCCTGAGCAGCGAGCGGGTGGCGGCTATGCGCGCCGCCGCCGCCGCGGCCCAGAGGGCCTCGCGACCCTGGGTCCTCGACCCCGTCGCCGTGGGGGCGCTCGACCACCGCACCCGCCTGGCTCGAGAGCTGCTGGACCACCGGCCCACGGTCATCCGGGGGAATGCCTCCGAGATCGCCAGCCTGGCTGGCTGGGATGGGGCAGCTGGCCGCGGGGTCGACTCCACGATGGGCTCGGGAGCGGCGGTCGGAGCGGCCCGGGAGCTGGCGAGGTCAAGTGGAGCCGTGGTGGCGGTGAGCGGCGCCTTCGACTACGTCACTGATGGCCGCCAGGTGTTTGAGGTCCCGGGGGGAAACGTCCTCATGACAAGGGTCACCGGCGTGGGATGCGCGCTGGGGGCGGTGATGGCGGCGCTGCTGGCGGTGGCCTCGGACCCGCTCACCGCCGCCCGAGACGCCTCGGCCGTTCTCAAGGAGGCGGGGAGCCGGGCGGCGGCTCCCCCACCCCCCGGACCGGGGACCTTCGCCGTCCGGCTACTCGACTGCCTGGGGGACATGGCACGGGAAGCTGCTCCCTCACCTGCGGACTAGCCGGGGCAACCGCAGCCCGGCGTGGACTAAGGCGGGCTCCGGGAGAAGGACCTGCCGGATGAGCGCCCCAGCACGCTAGGCCCTATGCTGACTGCGCAAGTCTTGGTTCTCTGCGAGGCATCATGTTCAGCTTTCCCAACCCGGTGAACGAGGTGGCCAGCCGTGTGGTGGCCTCAGGAGTAGTCGTGGTCGCGGCCCTCGCCCTAGCCCTGCAGCTGCCCTGGGTCAGCGCCCTCCTCGCGTATGGCTTTCTGGCCCGGGTGGCCACCGGCCCCAGGCTCAGCCCCCTGGGACAGCTGGCGACACGCTGGGTCGCCCCGCGACTCAGCGCCTCACCCCGGCTCGTACCCGGTCCTCCCAAGCGCTTCGCCCAGGGGATCGGGGCTCTGCTCACGGTGGCAGCTACGGCCGCCTGGTTTGGCTTCCACTCCGCCCCGATCGCCTACGCCCTGCTTGCCGTGCTCCTAATCGCCGCCTTTCTTGAGGCGGCTCTCGCCTTCTGCCTCGGGTGCTGGCTGTTCTCCCGGATGATGGCCATGGGGTTGATCCCCGCCTCCGTGTGCGCGTCCTGCATGGACATCAGCCGCCGTCGGCGCCCCGCCGACGCCTAGGTGCACCGTCCCGAACGGGGGGTGGAGTAGCCCGCGCCGGGCTGACGCGATCCCTCGGGGCCGATTGGCCCCAAGACCGTAGGACGGGCCTGGGGGGATCTACCTTCCCAGAGGGGACCCGGCCAAACCCACCAAGACCCGAGGGATGCCGACAGCGAGTTCGGCTCCCACGCCGCCGGCGCCGACCTGGCACTGGATCGGGAGGTCTATCCAGTC
>JAJZGN010000262.1 GCA_021798435.1 bacterium
CCGCCCTGACCGTCATGGACACCATTTCGGCCCTCGGCGTCCCTACCGAGGTCACGGCGGTGGGGGCTGTGCAGGGCCCCGGCCTCGGGGTGCTGGCAGTCGCCGCCCGGCGGCTGGCCACCCCCAACTGCCAGCTTTCCTTCTCCTCCCCTCGACTGCAGCTGGAGGGGGGCCTGGAGCGCCTGACCAGACTCCTCGATGCCGAGTTGAGAGATCAGAAGCGGTGGCTGGAGCGGGTGGCGAGTGCCATCGGTCGGCCGATCGACCTCCTGGAGGCGGACCTCGCCTCTGCCCTCGCCCTCTCGCCGGGGGCGGCCCTGCGCTATCGGCTGCTCGACGAGGTGGTCGGTTCCCCCGGGCCCTCGACGGGCTGAGTGGAGTAGGGATCCGCCGGCTCGCCCCCGCCGACCGCCACGCGGGGAGGCGGCAGGTCGCTGGAGCGCTCCGCCAGGCCGAGGATCTGGTCGCCGATCCCCTGGTGGCGGAGCACGTCCCATCCGGCCTGCGGGTCCAGCGGGGTGGAGGCCACCACCTGGTCTCCCTCGATCTGGACATCCCAGCCCAGGTTCTCCAGCCGGCGCAGCACCGGGGAGAGGATGGCGGCGCGATCGTGGATCTCCTTGGCGGCGGCCGCAATCCGCACCGAGACCGGCAGGTCCTCAGGAGTGGGCCGGTCAGGGAAGCCGAAGGAGTGCATCTCCATGTAGGTCTCCAGGTGCCGGGAGATGGGCTCGCGGGTCACCTCCCGGAGCTCCTCACCCGCCCGCCGGATCGGCCGAAACACCAACTTCAAGGGCCGGTCCTCGTGGGCGCCAGAGCCCCCAGGTTGCTGGCCGGGCCGTTGAGCGCCGGGCCGCTGGTGGAGGGCGGGGTGTAGTTCTGCTGCTGGTTGATCAGCATGTGGTTGGTGATCAGGAAGGGTCCGCGGCTGTCCTCGCGGATGTACCCCATCAGCGCCATGATCAGGGAGATCGCCACCCCCACGGTGATGAGGGAGATGGCCTGCCCCCGCCCGGCGTCCCCCCAGTGCAACCGCCCCCTAGAGAGGTGGACGGCGTAGACCGTGATCGCGGTGATGGCAACCCCGGTGAAGACGATGAGAGCTGTGATCTTCCAGGGGATCATCTGCCCCCAGGGGATCAGCAACCCCCCCTGCCAGATCGGGACGTTGGCGTTGGCTGCGAACACGTTCTCGTAGCTCCAGGCCAGGGAGGAGGGAGTGGAGATGAGCAGCCAGGCGGCGAAGGAGAGGGCGGTGCACACCGCCAGCGCCGGCGACCGGGAGCCGCTCACCCGGACCCGGCGCCACAGGTAGAAGATCCCCACGGTGAAGATGGCCCCCAGGAGGAACACCTGGAAGAGGAAGGCCACCGAGAGGCCGCCCAGCATCATGGCGTACCAGGAAGCGTAGGCATGGAGCTGGATTTCCTTGGCGTACTCCCAACCGACCAGGGGCTGGGCGATGGTGAACCCCACCGCCCACATCAGCCCGTAGTGGCCCATCCAGTCCAGGTAGGCACGGTGCA
Source organism: bacterium (assembly GCA_021798435.1). Lineage (GTDB taxonomy): Bacteria > Chloroflexota > Dormibacteria > Aeolococcales > Bog-877 > JAJYXT01. Next base: position 1,527 of record JAJZGN010000262.1, read on the forward strand.
ACTGGTGGCGGGAGCGCCAGAGCAGGCGGATCCCCGCCACCAGCGCCACCATCGCCCCGGCGAAGGCTATGTTGCCCACGAAACGGTGCAGCTCCAGCGGGATCTCTGTGGGGTTCATGAGGATGAGGGGCAGGTTGAAGGCCGGCCGGGGGGTGAGCATGTAGCTGGCCACGACATTGATCAGCAGCATCTGGATGCTGGCGTTGATGAAGAGGAGGAGCTCGAGCCCGACCCGGAGCCCCCTCACCCGTCCCAGCCGGTCCCAGCGCGCATACAGCGGGTAGAGGCAGATGATCTCGCCAATGAAGGCGGCGGCCTCGGCCACAAAGGGCCAGAACAGAATTCGCTCCAGGGTCACGAAGAAGTGGCTCCAGAGCCCCAGGAACAGGATCATCACCGCGAAGATGGCCAGGGAGCCGCCCACTGCGAAGGTGGCCCCCAGCACCGTGACCAGCCCCTTGGAGAAGCGGTCGTAGTGGGGGTTGCGGCGCTTCCAGCCCATGAAGTCGGTGACGGCCAGGATGACGTACCCCCCCTGCTGGAAGGCCGCGAACTGGATGTGGCCGAGCATCAACAGGGCGACAAGGGCGGTCGCCACCCCGGTGGAGATCGGGACCGGGGTGAGTTGTGGGGCGGCAGCGAGGATCAAGTGCATATCAGAGGTTGAAGAGCCGGTTCACCGCCAGCAGCGCCTCGAAGACGAGGAACAGCACCACGAACAGGGCCGGGATCATCACCTCGGGGCGGCGCCAGGGTTCCCGCCCCGGGGTCCTGTCGAGGAAGGGTACCAAGATCAGGAGGGTGGTCCCAATACCCGGCACGATGAAGACCCCGACCGGGATCATCCAGGCCTGGGGGAACTGCACCAGCATCTGATCGAGGGGGAGGAAGAACCACTCCGGGGTGGGGACGTAGTTGAGGGCGGCCGGATTGGCCGCGCGCTCCAGAGGGGCGCCGACCACCACCGCCATGATGAAGATGAGGAGCATCAGACCGAAGCTGACCACAGAGTCCTTGAACACCTGGGAGGGGTAGAACTCGTCC
>JAJZGN010000263.1 GCA_021798435.1 bacterium
GCTCCGACCCCGCCCGTGCCCGCCGCGCGACCCCCGGCGGGCGCCACCCGGGCCCAGCTGTCGGTCATGGTGCCCATGCCCAGCGGGCCGAGCCTGCATGCGGGTCTCAAGGCCTCCTTCCTCAACTTCCCGATGCTGCTGAAGACCCTGGGCCAGGACGGCTTCTCGGGCTACGTCTCCGTGACCGGGGAGACCGACCGCCAGCGGCGCGGCGACATCCTCTTCAAGGACGGGGAGATCCTCCAGAGCCAGCAGCGCGGGGAGGGCAACTACCGGAGAGGCAAACAGGCCATCCAGGAGCTGGTGGCCCACGTGGGACGGGGCCAGGGCCTCATCGACGCCGTGGAGCTGCCCTCGGAGCTGGTGGGCTCGGTGGCGCCCCTCATCGTGGCCACGACGGTGTTCATCAACCTGCCTGCCCGGATCGTGGACTTCCAGTCGCTCATCGAGTTCATCGCCGATCAGCGGGTGAGTGGGGGCATCCTGGTCAGCCACGGCGAGCAGGTGGCGGTGGCCCTCCTCGGTGAGGGCACCCCCGGCGGCAGCTACAGCACCCAGGCTCCCGAGCTGGCCGAGGGGCCGCAGGTGGCGGCGGCGGCGTGCGCGGAGCGGGAGGCTCGGATCGACGTCGTGGCCTCGCCGCCACAGCCCGTGCCGGCGATCGATTTGGCGGAGATCGGCTGACCGCTGCGGCAGGGGTGGCCGGGCCCAGGCGGACCCGCTGGCTTCTCTTCCTGCTCTCGGGACTCCTGGCCCTGGTGCCACTGCTGTCCGCCTGCGGGCCGGTGACCCCCCCCGAGATCACCGCCGTGGCCCCCGCCCCCAGCCAGGGCGGGACCCACACCAACATCGTCTTCACCATCGTCTTCAGCGTGCCCATGGACCCGCACTCGGTGGAGACCCGCCTCGCGATCAAGAGCCGGCGGGGCAAGCCGCCGCCGGGGTGTGACATCAAGCTGGCGGCCGAGGGCCGGCGGACGGGGTGTTACTTCAAGTGGTCGGATGGCGACCGGATCATGCGCCTCCTCCACCCCCTCCACCCCCTGGCGGTGGTCACCACCTACCGGATCGATGTGGCCGGCGGCATCCGGGCCGCCTCAGGGGCGGTCAACGCCCTGGCCCACTCCTGGGGGTTCTCCACCGAGGGCGGCCCGTCCCTCTCCTCGACCTTCCCCGGCAACGGAGGGAGCCTCGGCCCGTACCAGGCCCCCGCCCTCTCCTTCGACCGGGCGATGGATCCGAGGGCCGTCGCCGCCGCGGTGTCCCTCTCCCCCGACCCTCCCGGCGGCTACCAGGTCCTGCCCAACCCCACAGCTCCCGGCCGGTTCCTCCTCGAGCCGTCCCGTCCCCTGGTGCCGGGGCAGACCTACGCGGTGACGGTGAGCCGCGCCGCCCTCGATGTGGACGGAAACCACCTCCAGGCGGGCGCGCGGTTCAAGTTCAAGGTCACCGCGTACGGCTCCAGCCCCGCCTTGATCTTCCCTGCCGGACCGGCGCTGGGCCAGTACTCAGAGGTCCTGGCCACGGCCACCCCGGAGCAGGCGGGAGACCCGCCGGGCCTGCGCCTCCTCGCCTCCCCGCCCTCGGGCAGCAGCTACAGCCTCGCGGTGGCGGCGCCCGACGGGCAGTACCTGGCCACCGAGCGGGTGGGGGGCCATCAGCTGGAGGTTCTGGCCCTGGCCACCGGGAAGTCGACCCCGGTTCTGGGGAGCACCTCCAGCACCATGGTCGCCTGGTCCCCCACCAGCCAGCAGCTGGCCTTCATCTCCGCCGGTGCGCTGCGGGTGTTCACCCTGGCCACCTCCCAGACGGTGACCCTCTCCGCCGCCACCTCCTTCTCCGGCCCGCTGGGGTGGCGGGCCGATGGCGAGGTCCTGGCCGCGGTGGCCAGCGCCCAGGGGCTGGCGGACCGGGTGGCGCTGCTGAGCCCCAGCCTCAGCGCCGTCACCTACCTCTCCCCGCCCGGGACCGCCCTCCCCGCCCAGAGCCCGATCTGGAGCCCGCAGGGAGATGCCCTGGCCTTCGCCGTGGGCCCGCCGGCTGATCTCTCGACCTGGCTGTACGCCCCGGGCCTCGGGGCCAGCCCCTTCCGGCAGCTGGCCGCGGGCCAGCCGGTGGCCTTCCTCAGCAGCTCGGTGGTGCTGCTTCGCGAGCCGAGCGGCGCCCTGGCCACGGTCTCGACGGCGGGCGGGCCGGTGTCCTCGCTCCTCGACCCGGTGGCCGGCCAGTACCCCGAGGCGGTGACCTCGACCGCGACCGGGCGCCAGCTCGCCTTCACCCGGCTTTCGGGCCACTACCTTCAGCTCTACCTCGCCAACGACGGGGCGACCACCCAGGACCGGCTGACCGACTTCAGCAGCGCCACCCCGCTCAACGCCGGGCCCCCGGTCTTCGTGGGCGAGCCCGGGTGAGGGCGGCGGCCGCCCCCCGCTCCCCGGCTCGGCTCTGGTGGCATGCCACCCGCCCGGCCACCCTGGCCGCCTCCGTCTCCCCGGTCCTGATCGGGATCGGGATCGCGGCGCGCGCCGGCCAAGCCCGCCTAGGCCCCGGGCTGGGGGGGCTTGGGGTG
>JAJZGN010000044.1 GCA_021798435.1 bacterium
GCCCAGCTGCTTCCCTTCAGCTACCTGCAGAATGCCTTCCAGCTGGTGCTCCACGGCAACCCGCCCTACGGCAGCGACCCCCAGTTCCTCTTGGCGGCGGCGGCCTTCCTCGTGGTGGGCGCAGGTGCGGCGGCGGCGCTGGGGCGGCCGCTGCTGGCCCGGGGCGCCTGAGGGCTTCAGGGCGCCCTCCCGGGGAGTGCCGGCCAGGACCAGGATCGTCCTGAAGGCCGCCGGGCCCACCCGGTCTTCCTGGCCGCGCCGCAAGCCTTGGGGGGCTCGGTGCGGGTCCGGGCCCCATCGGTCCAGAAGGACCCGCCCCGAGTCCCAGCCGAGGCCGCCCGCCTCCCGTGACTCCCCGGGCCCCTGAGCCCAGGTGGCTGGGGGACGGGTCGGTCAGCTCCCCTGGGCGGCGTCCAGAAGCTGATGGAGGCGATGCAGCCGCGCCCCGCGCTCCTTGGAGAAGCGCTCCAGCGCCTCCAGGATGTGGGCAGCGTCCAGGTGGGCCTCCTCCATCACCTCCTCCACAGTTCCGCCGGTGCGCCACCTGTGGTCCCAGTCCGGGAAGAGCGAGTACTCCTCGAAGAGCGGGTGGTCCGCCCAGTCCCGCATCATCCTCAAGGACCCATTTGTGATGGCCATGGTGTCCAGCAGGTCCCCCGGGCCGAGCACAGAGGCCCTGTACCCCGGGGTCTGCAGGCGGAAGAGCTGGGGACTGATCGCCGCCACCACCTTGACGTTGATCCCGAGACGGTCGAGCTCAGGGAGCAGGCCCACCAGGGTGGCCGTGGTCACCGTGCCCCGGACCAGCACCGCGCCCCCTCGGGGCAGCCCGGGAAGGTAGTCCCGGATGAGGTAGGCCCCCCGGGCCGCCTCCAGGTGCGAGGGCATCCCGAGCCGCTCCCGATCCGGGATCTCCACGGCCGGACGGGTGAGGTGCAGCGCCACCACCGGGGCGGAGGCGGCCAGGGCGGCGGCCAGCACCACGGGGACCTCGTTGTACTCCCAGGGGTGGAGGTCGATCACCTGGCCCTCGGGGAACATCTGGGTGACCCCGGGCTCGTAGATGCCGAAGTGGGTGCGCGAGTCCTCGGCGGTCTCGGGGCCCGAGTGCCCGGCCACCCAGAGCAGCTTCCCGACCCGGAGCTCGCAGTCCTGGGCCAGCTGGCTGAAGAGCCGGATCGGCCCGTACTTGAGGTAGGAGAACGAGCCGTAGGTGGAGCAGGCCCCCCAGAAGCCGTCGAAGCTGGAGAAGGGATCGGCGGCGAGATTGACGGTCGCCAGCCCGGCCACCAGCCCGGCGTTGCCGAACTCGGTGATCTCAGTGGGCAGCAGGGCCCCCCTGGGGTTGGTCCCCCGCTCGTACCAGCCGGCACCGGGCAGCTCCCCGAAACCGGCGGCGAAACCGGCGAGGTTGGTGGACTCCGCCAGGTCGGCGGAGGCGGCCACGAACAGGGGACGCCCGTGGTCCCGAAGTGCCTGGGAGTTGACGTAGGCCCCCCAGGCCCCCAGGGCCGCGCGGTTCGGGGCCTTTTCCCCCGGCTTCTTCCAGAGGGCCGCGGGATATTCCCGGACGTCGAAGATGCGCCGGTCGGCGAAGACTTCGGAGCCGCCCATGGCTGCGGCGCCCTCGATATCCTCCGGGACCTGTTCTCCGAGGGCGACCAGCCGGTCCGAGACCCACTCGACGAGATCTGGGTCGCGCCGCAGAACTGACAGGGCGGTATCGAGGTTGGCGCGAGCCTGTTCCCGCCGCGCCGGGAGGTCGTCGGGCGCCGGCTGGCCGGCACCCTGGTACTCCACCCCGTACCTCTCCATGAAGTGCTCGCGACCATCCCAGAACTGGGGAGCGTTCATAGGCCAGGGGGTGCCGTGGCTGGCGGCGTCGAACTTTCCGTATCCCCTGCCCTTGCGGGTGCGGAACCAGGCCGCCGTGGGACGCCCCTCGGGGTTCTCCCCCCGGGCGGCCTGGAGCAGGCAGGAGGTGACGCCCTCCCACTCCGACCCGGACTCCGTGCCCACCACCCTCCAGCCGTACGGCGCGAACCAGTCGGAGGGGGTCCCATTGACGACGCTGGAAAGTGGCCTAGGGTCGATGCCGAAGTCGTTCCAGTCAAGGAGGAAGACCAGGTTCTCGAGGCCGAGGCCGAAGGCGGTGGCCCGCGCCTCATGGCTGCCCCCGGGGGTGAGGCCGCCCTCACCCTCCACGGCGAAGACCTTGACCTCCCCGGCGCCGGCCAGCCGCAGGGCCAGCGCCTCCCCGGCGGCGGGGGCGGTGCCGTGGCCGGAGGGACCGGTGTTGAACTTGAGAAAGAGGCTCCGTCCCGACATCTCGGCGTGACCGGGCAGCCCCCCCCGATGCCTGAGATCCAAAAGCTGCTCCCAGGTGAGGGCCCATCTCCCTTGGTCCGGGAACTCGAAGCGGGGATCCCCTGTGGCCCGACGGCGCTCCCGCAGCCCCTCGTTGAGGACCGCCAGGGTGGCGTACACCAGCGGCACGGTGTGGCCGGCCGAGAGCACGAACCGGTCGGAGTACCGGAGCCACGGCCGGCGCAGGTCCCAGCGCATGGCCCCACTCAGCAGCAATCCCAGAAGCAGGTGGACCTTGGACCGCGACCCCCCGGGATGCCCGCTCTGGCGGTAGTTGAGGGAGAGGTCGATCAGCTCGTCGACGAGATCCTTCAGGACCTCGTAGCGGGGGTACTCCGCCCGCGCGGCCTCCAGAAGGGAATCTGGGGCCCCAGCCGGTGAGAGCGCCCCAACCCCCCCAGGGGGAGCGGCCCCCAGTCCCCCAGGATCGCCAGCTGCCATCGGCTACACCTCCTCCCCGGCCACCCGCCTACGGTCCCAGGATACCGTCAGCCTTCGGCTCCCAGACGAGGCCCTGTCCCTCCGTCCTCAATCGGGACGGCGGGCCGGCGCCAGCGGCACCCCTCAGTGGCAGTTGGCGGCCGTCGAGGTGAGGAAGATGAGGGCCACGGCCACGGCGTTGAAGGAGGCATGGAGCGCGATCCCCGGGTACAGCGAGCGGGTGCGCTCGTAGACCAGGGCCAGGGCCACCCCGGCGATGAAGAGGGATGGCGCCAGCAGGACTATCGAGCCCCCCACCGAGAGGCTGTGGGCCACGGCGAACACCAAGGAGCTGATGACCACCGCCCAGGCCACCCCCATCCGGGTGCGCAGCCCTCCGTAGATGAAGCCGCGGAAGGTGATCTCCTCCACCACCGGGGCGATCACCGCGATGGCCAGCACGCCGAGGAGGGGGTCGGCGCCGAAACCGCTGGAGATGTCGCAACCCTGGGGGTTGCTCATCCCCCCGAGCAGCGGCGAGAGCGCCGAGCTTATGACCCCGGTCAGCAGCTGCAGCGCCACCGCGAAGGGGATCATGAGGGGAAGGATCCAGAAGGGGGGGCGCACCAGGCCCAGCCGGGACCAAACCCCACGCATCCCTCCCCGGGCGGCGAACACCAGCACCGCCCCCAGCATCGCCGCGTAGAAGACGATGGTGGTGACGAAGTTGTAGATGGGGACGATCCGGTTCCAGCTGGGGCCGGTGAGGCTGCGGATGACCCCCGCCTGGTGGAGCCCCAGGGTCACGGCCACCACCAGGAAGGTGACGACCAGGACTGCGGCCGAGCCCACCAGAATCCCCCAGAAGACATCCCGGGGACCCCACGAGGGAAGGGGAGGGACCGCCGGTGCCCGCCCTGTGCTCAGCTTCCCGCCCGCCGGCGGTGCCCAAGCGAGCCGTCCGCCAGTGGGCTGGCCGGCCCGGGCGAGGGCGGCGGCGGGGCCCCGTGAGACACCCACTGGAGCGGCTCGGGGCCCCGCTGCACCGACCACCTTGGGCCCCGGCGCCCCTCCTCCGGTGGCGCCGGATGGCGCGCCAAGGGAGGAGTGGACGGCAGGGGAAGCAGTCGCCACACAGCCGCGGCAAGGCCGGCCAGGAGTGCCAGGTAGGCCAAGGTGAGGGGGAGCGTGGCGGTCAGAGCGCCCACCGCCAGGGCGGCCGGAAGCTGGAGCAGCACCCCGAGGAGGGCGGACTGCCGGCCACCGGTGAGGCGCATCCCGGGCCGGATCGCCCCCAGTCCTCCCCGGACCAGGAGGGCCGCACCACACACCCCGAGCGCCGCCCCCACCACCACGGGCAGGAAGTCCAGAGGTCCCTGCGGCACCCCGGCGTTGCCCATGGCCCCCGTGTCCGCGGCCAGGGCCACAATTCCGGACAGCGCCGAGACCGCCCCCACCAGAACCAGGGCATAGGCCAGGCGCAGCCCCCAGGCGGAGGCCGCCGGGGCCGTGGAGAGCGTCTCGGGGGCCGCGGCCCCGGCAGCCGCGGAGCGTCGCTGGCGTCGCTCGACCATGCCCCTATGATGCGCCCGGGCGCCCAACCACCCCCCGGGTTCGAGTTCGCATCCCGGGGTGGGCCGCCTTCGGCGCGCCACCTCCAGCGGCGGCCCTGATCTCGCCGCGGCCTATAATCGACCGCCATGGCGGTCCCAGCGGCGACACCTGCGCCCGGGCCGCGGCGCCTGCTCGACCGGGTCAACTCACCCTCGGACCTGAGGAGGCTGAGCCCCGAGGAGTGCCGCCGGCTGGCCCAGGAGATCCGGTCCTTTCTGGTGGAGAAGGTCTCCCGCACCGGCGGGCACCTGGGACCCAACCTGGGGATGGTCGAGGTCACCATGGCTCTGCACCGGGTGTTCGACAGCCCCCAAGACCTGCTGGTCTTCGACACCGGCCACCAGGCCTACGTGCACAAGATCCTGACCGGCCGGCGGCGGGACTTCGACACCCTGCGCCAGGCCGGGGGACTCTCCGGGTACCCCTCCCGGAGCGAGTCGCCCCACGACCTGGTGGAGAACAGCCATGCCTCCACCGGGCTGAGCTATGCCTTGGGACTCGCCCAGGCCCGCCGGCGCCACGGTGTCCAGGGCAAGGTGGCGGTGGTGGTGGGGGACGGCTCGCTCACCGGCGGCATGGCCTACGAGGCCCTCAACAACATCGGGACCCTGAGGCCCGACTTGGTGATCCTCCTCAACGACAACGGCCGCTCCTACGCCCCCACGGTGGGCGGGCTGGCCAACCACCTGGCCCGGATCCGGCTCAACCCCCGCTACGAGGCGGCGAAGAGCGGGATCGGTGACTTCCTGAGCTCGCTCCCGGCCGTCGGGGAGCCCGCCCACGAGATGGCGCGGAGGCTCAAGACGGGGATGAAGCAGCTGGTGACCGCCCACGTCTTCTTCGAGGACCTGGGGATCAAGTATTCCGGACCCATCGACGGCCACGACCTCGCGGCGGTCGAGACCGCGCTCAAGATGGCGAGCCGGCTTCCCGGCCCGGTGGTGGTCCACGTGGTGACCGACAAGGGGCGCGGCTTCACCCCCGCCGAGGAGGACCTGATCGACAAGTTCCACGGGGTGGGGGCGTTCGATGTCGCCACCGGCAAGATCAAGGGCTCCGGGCCCAGTTACACCGACGTCTTCGAGGAGGCGCTGCTGGAGCTGGCCCAGGAGGACCCCAAGGTGGTGGCCATCACCGCAGCCATGGCCTCCTCGACCGGCCTGCTCAAGTTCGCCGAGCGCTACCCGGACCGCTTCTACGACGTCGGCATCGCCGAGCAGCACGCGGTCACCTTCGCCGCCGGGCTGGCGATGGGTGGTCTCCACCCGGTGGTCTGCATCTACTCCGCCTTCCTGAAGCGGGCCTTCGACCAGGTCATGTACGACGTGGGACTGCATCGGCTGCCGGTGACCCTGGTCCTCGACCGCTCCGGGGTCACCGGGCCGGACGGCAGCTCCCATCACGGCATGTTCGACCTCAGCTACCTGCGGCTGGTGCCCAACCTGGTGGTGGCCAGCCCCCGGGACGCCACCGAACTGGGACGGCTCCTGGCCACCTCCCTGCGGCACGATGGCCCCTTCTCCATCCGGTACCCGAGGGGGGCCGCTGGGCCGCACGAGCTCGACATCCGCCCCCTCCCCAGCCTGAGCTGGGAGATGCTGCGAGAGGGCGGCGAGGACGTCCTCATCTGCGCCACCGGGAAGATGGTTGCGGTGGCCGAGAGCAGCCTGCCTCTCCTGGAGGCTGAGGGGGTGGGTGCCACCCTGGTCAACGCCCGCTTCGTCAAGCCGCTGGACCCCCGCCTTCCCAGCTGGGCCCGGTCCCACCGGGCGGTGGTGACGGTGGAGGACAACACAGTCCGCGGGGGGCTGGGGGCGGCGGTTCTGGAGCAGCTCGCCGCCTCCGCTGTCGTCCGGCCGCTTCGGCAGGTGGGGCTGCCGGACCAGTTCCTCCCCCACGGGTCGCAGGTGGAGCTTCTCTCGGAGTACGGCCTCACCGCCGAGGGGGTGGCGGGAGCCGCTCTCCTGGCGCTCGAGGTGGGTGAGACCGGAGCCCGAGCCGACCTGGTCGGCTGAGCCGACCCCGACAGCCGTCCCGGTGGCCTCCCAGCGCGGCCGGGCGGTGCTGATCCTGGCGGCCAGCAACTGCCTCTGGGCCGGGTCCTACGTGGCCGGCAAGGACGCCCTCGCCAACTGGCCGGTGGCGAGCCTAAACATGCTCCGCTTCACGATCGCCGGAGCGGTCCTCGCCCCCTATCTTTGGGCCAACCGCCGGCGGCTGCCCCGCGGCCGGGGCGACCGGACCCGGCTCGCCGCCATGTGCCTTCTCGGCTTCATCGGGAACAAGGCGTTCGAGTACTGGGGCCTGAGCCTCTCCAACGCCACCGACATGGCTCTCCTGATCGCCGCCGAGGCCCTGGTCACGGTCCTGCTCAGCGTCCTGCTGCTGAAGGAGAGGGTGCGCGCGGTGCAGGCCGGAGGGCTGCTGGCCGGGGGATTCGGATTCTACTTGGTGGTCGTGGGGGGGCTGCGTCCCCCCTCCGCCTTCGGCGGTCAGCAGGCCGTGGGCAACCTCCTCATCATCGTCTCGCTGGTGATGGAGGCCGGGTTCACCATCGTGGGCAAGACTGTCGCCGACCGCTATCCGCCCTTCCTGATCACCGCCGCGGTGGTCGTCGGAAGCCTGGCCGCCTGGTGGCCGGCCGGACTTCTCCAGCTGGGCAGCGCTGGTTGGCCAGCGCCCACCTGGGCGGTCATAGTGGGCGGGCTGTATCTCGGCCTGATCACCACCGTCGTGGGGTACTGGGCGTGGTTCTATGGCCTGCAGCGGGTCATGCCCGGGGCGATGGCCCCGCTCCTCTTCATCCAGCCGCTGGTGGGGACCGCGCTGGCGGTGCTGCTCCGCGGAGAACGCCCCGGCGCAGCCACCCTGCTCGGCGGAGCGATGGTCCTCGTGGGGGTGTTCCTGGTGGCCGTGGAACGCCATCCGAGCCCCAAGGCCCCGCCCGCGGCCGCCGGGGGCGGGTAGTCCGATCTGACGATTCGGTCACGGTGGTAGCGGAGCTGTGAACTGCCGCCCTGTCACCTCTTCGGTGGCGGTAGGGTGGCGATAGGTCGGCGGCCGCCTCCGATCGCGACTGCCAAAGGCGGCGCTCTCTCCCTCCTTCCGTCGGCTCCCTACACCGGCGGACCCCGCCGCCCCGGGCCCTCCCGGGGCGGCGGCCGCGTCTTCGGGAGCCCTCAGCGAGCGGCTCCATCCCGCCGGTGACCAGATGGCCCCGGCCAGGGGTCAGCAGTCGGCGTAGAGCATGAACTCGTAGGGGTGGGGACGGAGCCGAACCGGGTCAACCTCCCGCTCCCGCTTGAGGTCTATCCAGGTCCTCACCACGTCCTCGGTGAACACCCCTCCCTCGTAGAGGAACTCGTGGTCAACCTCCAGGGCCGCCAGCACCTCCTGCAAGCTTCCCGGCAGATCCTTGACCCGCCCGGCGGCCTCCCCCTCCAGCTCGTAGAGGTCGGCCTCGATGGGGCTCGGGGGCTCGATCCGCCGCCGGATGCCGTCCAGCCCGGCCATCAGCATGGCGGAGAAGGCAAGGTAGGGGTTGGCGGTGGGGTCGGGTGAGCGGAACTCCAGACGGCGGAGCTGAGGCCGCTCACTGTAGGTGGGGATCCGGATGCATGCCGAGCGGTTGCGGGCGCTGTAGGCGAGCTTGATCGGCGCCTCGTACCCCGGGACCAGCCGGCGGTAGCTGTTGGTGGTGGGCGCGGCGAAGGCCAGAAGTGCCGGAGCGTGGTGCAGCAGGCCACCGATGTACCACCGCGCCAGGTCGCTCAGCATGGCGTAGCCATCCCGGTCGTAGAAGAGCGGCTCGCCCTCCTTCCAGAGGGACTGGTGGGTGTGCATCCCACTGCCGTTGTCACCGAACAGCGGCTTGGGCATGAAGGTGGCGGTCAGGCCCTCCCGCATGCAGACGTTCTTGACCACGTACTTGAAGAGCAGCACCTTGTCGGCCATCGCCACCAGGCTGTCGTAGCGCATGTCGATCTCGGCCTGGCCCGCCGTTCCCACCTCGTGGTGATGGACCTCGACGTCGATCCCGGCCTCCATGAGCGCCATGGTGATCCGGGAGCGCAGGTCCTGGAGCTTGTCTACCGGCGGCACCGGGAAGTACCCCTCCTTGAGGCGGGGGCGGAAGCCGAGGTTGGGGGTGCCGTTGCGCCCCGCGTTCCAGATCCCCTCGTCCGAGTCGATGTGGTAGAAGCCTTCGTTCACCCCCTGGCCAAAGCGGATGGAGTTGAAGATGTAGAACTCCATCTCCGGCCCCCAGTAGCTGGTGTCGGCGATCCCCGAGGCCCGGAGGTGGGCCTCGGCCTTGTGGGCGACGTACCGGGGGTCGCGGCTGTAACGGGCCTTGGTCACCGGATCCACCACGTCACAGATCAAGGAGAGGGTCGGAACCTCGAGGACCGGATCCACGATCGCCGTCCGGGGGTCCGGGAAGAGCAGCATGTCGCTCTCGTAGATCTGCTGGAAGCCCTTGATGCTGCTGCCGTCGAAGCCGATCCCCTCTTGGAAGAGCGACTCGGAGAGCTCGGACACCGGGATGCTGAAGTGCTGCCACTGGCCCAAGAGGTCGCTGAAGCGGAAGTCGACGATCTTGACGCCCTGGTCCCTGGCGAAGGCGATCACCGCCTTGGGGTCGGTCCCCGCCTCCACCCCCAGCTGCCGGTCCACGGTCATAGCCATCTGGCTCCTCCATGCCCAAAGCCGCCTGCTCCCCAGACGTTAGCGCCGCCGGCGGCGCCGGGCATCGTGCTGGTCACACCAGAAAGGAGGGACGATACTTAGACGGATAGCCCAAATGGCCTCCGGGGCGATGCTCAGTCGAGCTGAGCCGGGGGGACCTCCTTCACCGCCACCTTGGCGCGGGCCGCCTCCCGGTCCTGGAAGTACTCCCGGTTGATCTCGGTGTACTCCGCCCACTCCGGGGGAAGGTCCTCCTCGGCGTAGATGGCGTCCACCGGGCAGGGGTCGACGCAGGCCCCGCAGTCGATGCACTCGGCGGGGTCGATGTAGAGCATCCGGTCCTCGTCCCCGCCGATGATGCAGTCCACCGGACACACTTCTACGCAGGACTTGTCCTTGACGTCGATGCAGGTCTCGCCGATCACGTAGGTCATGGGCCCGGGCTCTCCTCAGACTCGGTTCCGGCCGGAAGCGGCCGACGGCTCCGAAGTCGAGGATAGCAGAGGCCCCGGAGGGCCCCCCGGTGGGGTCAGCTGCTGGCTCGAGCTACTCCATTGGAGATGTTGGAATACATGTCCGTCACATGCCCTCCCAGCACTCCGACGATGACGATGAGGACCATGGCAACCAGCATCAGGATGAGCGCGTACTCAACCATCCCCTGCCCCGGGGAGCCGCTCCGAAGATGCTCCGCCCAGCCCCGCAGACGAGCTGAGATGAGCATTTTCGTCGAGCCCCGGTTGGGCTTCTGCATGCCTCGGACTGTAACCGGGGTGGACTCTCCCGGATCCCCCGTGCCCCAATCGTTACCGCTTCTGCAGGTGCCCTGTTCCAGAGCGCGATTCCCATTTTCAGCGGCGGTCTTCGCCCCAGGTGCTTAGAATCAAGTTCGCGACGCCTTGAGGCCCTGAGACCGGGATCCGAGGCGGGCCGAGAGGGAGCCATTGTTGCGGCAGACCCCGGACGGCGCCGACCGGGCCAACTCGAGCCGGGGCCAACCCCCGCTGCCCCGTGGACCCCGCTTTCTCGCGGGGGTGATCGACTTCTTCGCCCTCCTCATCCCCGAGGTGGTGGCGTACGAGCTGATCGCCGCCCAGGAGGTCAACCGCTGGTCCACCTACTACCAGAGCCACCCCAAGGCCGGGCTGAGCGCCTCCCTGGCGAGGTACCCGGGCGTCAACGCCGCGGTGTTCCACTTCTACATCGCCATCGAGGTGCTCACCGCCGCCTACCTGATCGCCAGCTACCTCGTCTGGGGGGCCACGCCCGGCAAGCTCGCCCTGGGCCTCCGGATCACGCGCCTCGACGGCTCCCCGCTCAGCGTGCGGGCCGCGGTGCTCCGCTCGGTCCCCTTCTGGCTGCCTCTCCTGGTGACCCCGATCAGCCTTCCGCTGCTGTTCTTCGAGTACGTGGGCAGCCCGATCCTGATCATCTCCCGTCCGGACCGCCGGGCGCTGGAGGATCTGCTGGCGGGCACCATGGTGGTGCGGCGGGAGCTGGCGGGCACCCCGCTGTCCCAGCTGGTGGCGCCGCCCGCTCCCCGGCGCCCCCAAAGCTCACCCCCCGCGCCTCGCGGCCGACACCTCCCCGGCTGGGAGCCCGCCGCGCCGCCACCGCCGGAGGGTGCCAGCGGCGACAGTGGCGATGAGGAGGGCCGGCGATGACCTACATCGAAGAGATCCGGCTGGGGGCCGCCCAGGAGAGGGTGTGGAGCCTTCTGGTGCTGGAGGCTGGGGCCGCCGAGCTCCTTCCTGGTCTGCGCCGATCGGAGGGGGGCCGGGGAACCGTGCGGGCGACGCTCGCCGGTCACGCCGTGACCTACCGAGGGTACGGCCGCCAGCACATCGAGGAGCCGGGGAAGAGGGTGACCTGGACGCTGAGCGGTCGCGAGGTGCGCGGGGAGGGGAGGGCGCACGTCGAGGTCCGGGCCCGGGTGCGGGAGGCTCCCGACGGAGGATGCGACCTCCGCCTCACCGTCCTGGTGGACGGTCGGGGACGGATCGACGAGGCTGGCGCAAAGGCCCAGGAGCAGGCCGTCGCCCAGGGGGTCGCCAGGTTCCGCCGGGCCCTGGAGACACAGCTGCGCCCGCAACCGTTACCGAGGGCCGCGGTCGCGGCGCCCGGGCCGACACCTCAGCTCGAGATCCTGCCCCCGGTCCGGCGAGGCGCGACGCTAAGGGACCGTCGGCTCGCGGGCACCCTGGGGCTGGCCGCCCTGGCCGCCAGCGCCTGGCTTGCCTGGAGGTATCTGCGGAGGCGC